>CANIIN010000243.1 GCA_947467405.1 Betaproteobacteria bacterium
GCGCAAGCATCGGCTCACGCACCGGAAAGCCGACGTTGTCGATCTTCACTTTCGACACATCGATCTTGTTGGCCTGCACGAAGATCGGCCACTGTGCATAGGCACCGTCTGCTGCCGGCGCGCCGAGTGTCTTGCCCTCCAGGGCCTTGGGGCTGGTGATGCCGGATTTCTTCAGCGAAATAATCGAGAAGGCCGGCGTGTCGTACACCATCATCACCGCCTTGACCGCGAGGTTGCGCGGATCGTCCCGATACTTGACCAGTGAATTGATGTCGGCAAAGCCCATTTCGTAGGCGCCGGATGCCACGCGGTTGATCCCCTCGACCGAACTCGAACCCGGGTCGATGGTCACATCCAGGCCCTCAGCCTTGTAGTAACCCTTGTCGAGCGCAACGACGTAGGGTGCCGCCGGCCCCTCGAAGCGCCAGTCCAGCGCAAAGCGCACCGGGGTGAGTTTCTGGGCAGCGCACACGCCGGCAATCAGCACTCCGACGAGCGCCATTCCAATTTGTGACTTCAGTTTCATGGAACCTCCCGAAATTAGACTTGAATTGGCAAGAAAGCCAATGACTGCATCCGTAAAAAAAACAGCATAGCCCAGTGTACGCCGACATGCACCACGGCCGGGCATCGCCCCATTCACGTGCGACCCCGCCCCTTTGCGCACCCGAATCGGGCATCGCCAGAACGTTATTGCGACGCGTTGCTACTCGCCCTTGGCACCAGCCCTGAACCAGGCGTCGATCAGGGCGCGCTCGTCGTCCGTCATGGCAGTAAGATTACCCAGCGGCATGACTCGCGTACTCACTGACTGCCGGTATATGTCTGCCGCATGTCGAATGATCTGTTCTCGTGTTTCAAACATGACGCCCTTCGGCGCCGCTGCAAACCCGGATTGAGCGGGCTTGTCGGCATGGCACGAGACGCAACGCTGCACGATCACTTGCTGAACCTGCAAAAAACTCACCTGCCGGCTGTTCTGCTGTGGCGCCACGTGCGGTGCAACGAGAAATGCCGCCGCGGCAAGGGCCAACAGGCCCACTGCCAGCACCACCGACGATGCGCTCCCCTTGTGTCGCTGCACGAACCACACCCTGATCAACGCGCCCGCCACCACGATCAATACCAATGCAATCCAGGCCAGACGATTCCCGTGGAGGCCGGCATAGTGACCGGAAATCATGGTGAAGATCGCCGGCAACGTGAAATAGGTGTTGTGCACACTGCGCTGCTTGGCGCGGATGGCGTTGGCCGGATCGGGAGCGCGTCCTTCCTCGATGGCGCGCACCAGCGCACGTTGCCCCGGGATGATCACGTTCGCGACATTGCCGGCCATGATGGTCGCCAGCAATGCGCCGAAATGGATGAAAGCTCCACGACCACTGAACACGTGCGCCAACCCCCAGGCGGCCATGATCAGCATTACGCCCAGCACCCCGGCGAGTGCGGTCTCATGCCGCCCCAGGGGTGATCGACACAGCCCCTCGTAAATGGTGATGCCCGCCAGCAATGCCCCCACGCCGATGCCGATCGCCTGCCACTTCGACAGTGCCATGACGGACGGGTCGATCAGGTAAGTCTCAGCATTCACGTAATAAAGCAGCGTTAGGAGCGAAAACCCGCTCATCCAAGTCCAGTAGGCTTCCCATTTGAACCAGTGCAGCGTCGCCGGCATGACCTCCGGCGCGAGCCGATATTTCTGGGCGTGATAGATGCCGCCGCCGTGAATGGCCCATAGTTCACCGCCGACTCCACGTGCCGCATCCTCAACCCGCACCGGTGGCTGCAGCGAATTGTCCAGCCAGATGAAATAAAACGATGCCCCGATCCAGGCCATGGCGACAATGACATGCGTCCAACGCAGCAACAGGCTTACCCAGTCAAGTAAATACGCTTCCATCTGATCCTGAAACTCCCGGCCTTGTCAGGCTCCGCCGCGAAAGCATGAATAGCCCCACGGCGTGCACTTGAACGGCAAATGGTAATGCTGGCGCGGATCGGCAATCCCGAAGCGATAGGTCACCACGTCGAGGAAAGGCACGTCGGCAGTGACCACGCCCGCACCGCGATAGTAATCCGCCACGTGAAATATTGCCTCGTAAGGCCCGGGCTCGAAAGTCGCGGCGAGCACCGGGCTGTCGAGCAGGCCTTTGGACGAGATCAGCGCACTATCGATCAGGTGACGCGCCGGTGACAGCGCGTAGAGCTCCACCCGCATCCCCGCCGCGACCAAGCCCCGGGAGACATCCACAACATGTATCGATACGCCTCCGCTCACCTTCCGCTCCTTAGCTATCGACCGACGATCTGCCGCCGGTCAGTTCAGCGTCGCGCCCGATGCCTTCACCGGACCCGCCCAATCGGCCACCTGTTTCTCCACGAATTTGGTGAACTCGGCCGATGTCATGGCGAGACCATGTACGCCCAGGTCTTCCATGCGCTTGACGATGACCGGATCGGCAAGGCTCTTCGCTACCGCATCATGCAATCGCGCCACTACCGGTGCCGGAAGTCCCGCCGGCCCGGAATAACCAAGGAAATTCTCGGCCACCAGATTGGGCATCTTCAACTCCAGCACGCTGGGAACATCCGTCGCCAGTGGTGCACGAGTGGGCGACGTGACGGCGATGGCGCGCAGCTTGCCGTCCTTCATCAATGGCACGTTCTGCGGCAGAGTATCGATGGCGAGCTTGATGGTGCCGCCCATGAGATCGGCGTGCATGGGCGACGAACCCTTGTAACCGACGTGCTCCATGCGCAGGTTCTCCGATTTCTTCAGCGTCTCGCCGACGATATGCCCGATGGAACCGATGCCGCCCGAACCATAGTTGACGGGATTGGGCTGCGCGCGAATCCAGGCAATCAGTTCGCTCATGGTCTTCGCCTCGACCGACGGGTTCACCACAAACACGTTGGCGACCGATCCGATGTACGCCACATGGGTGAAACTCTTCACCGGGTCATAGGTCTTGTCCGTCATCATGGCCGAGGAAATGCTGATCGGCGCACTGTTCGACAACAACAGCGTATAGCCATCAGGCGCCGCCTTGGCAACGGCAACAGCGCCGATCGTCCCGCCACCGCCGGGTTTATTGTCAATCAACACCGGCTGCCCGAGGGCCGCCTGCAGCGGCGCGTGCAGCAGACGAGCGACGATATCGCTGGAACCACCGGGCGAGAAGGTCACGACAATGGAAACCGGTTTGGATGGCCAGGCCTGAGCCAGGGCACTGCCGGATGAAAAAATGGTGGTAGCAGCGAAAAGGGACAGCAAGATGCGTGACATCGTCAACCTCCCGTGAATGAATGAACCGATGCGCCACAAGGACGCGACCTCCCGCATGACGCAAGAGCCGTGCCCAGCCCCGGGGGGCAACCGATGACTTCGATCGCCTGCTCGTGGAAATGTCCGCCCGCCACGCCTGCAGCATGTCCGGCTGTCGCCCTCAACAGCCTCTTCAGCTACCTCCTCAGCTACCTCTATACGTGCTGTAGCTCCAGGCGCTGCACAACAGCGGCACATGATAGTGACCTGCTGCATCGGCGATGCCAAAATGCAGCGGAACCTGATCCAGAAAGGGCGGATCGGTCAGCGCGGCGCCAAGCGCCCGGAAATAAGCCGCCACGTCGAAGGTCAGCCGATACTCGCCCGCCAGCAGTGCCGACCCCTCCAGCAACGGACCGCCGGTGCGCCCATCGGCATCGGTATGCACCATTTTGAGACGCACCCATTGCCCATTCTCGAAACGTGACAGTTCTATCGCCATGCCCTGTGCGGGCACACCGTTGGCCGTATCCAGTACATGCGTGCTCAAACGCCCCATGCTCGATTCCTCCGCAATCAATTGCCCAGCATTTTCTCAAGTCGGGCGCGCGTGATGTGCCCGATCTGCTCCAGCGCGTTGGCGAGCTCCTGCTCCTGGTCATTTTTCAGTCGGCTCTCGAACGTGCGCAACACCGATTCACGATCCGCATGCAGCGCCAGGGCAATGATGCAGGGAAAGCCGAAGCGCTCCCGGTAGCGCTTATTCAGATCGGCCATGCACTGAAATTCGGCGCGACTCAATGCAATGAGACCCAGTCGCCCCTGCTCCGAACCGGAGTCCACGGTCAGGGAACCTTCCACCGCCTCGCGCCCCGCGAGTTCCGGGTGAGCACGAATCAACGCCAGTTGCTCGGCAGGGCTCGCCGCGGACAGCGCGCCAGTCATGGCTGCATGCAATGCCGCGACATCCACGAACGGCCGCTTGTCCACGACACGCTCCGCAATCCAGGGAGAGTGCTCGAAGACATTGCCCAGCGCGGCAATGAACTGCCCGGCGGACAGAGCGTTTATTTCGGATAGCGGAACGCGTGTTGGCATGTTCAAGTCGTGAAATAAGGGGAGGCAGGTGACCGGCAATGCGTCAATGCAGGTGCTTTTCAGTGTACACAGAAATATTTGCGTGTACACTTTTCGGCATCATGCCTGCAGCCGCCAACTCATCCGCCGCGCCCGATTCCGTGCGCATCATGACCCGCTGTGATGCATTGGCCCAGTGCTCGGAACTGCCCAATGGCCTCACTCGCGTCTTTCTGACCCCGCAATACGCCGCCGCCAGCAAACTGGTGCTCGACTGGATGCGGGAAGCCGGCATGAAGGCGCGCATCGACGCCATCGGCAATGTGGTTGGCCGGTACGAAGGCACCGAACCGGATCTGCCGTGCCTGATGCTGGGCTCGCATCTCGACACGGTGCGTGATGCGGGCAAGTACGATGGCATGCTCGGCGTGGTGACCGCCATCGACTGCGTACAGGCCCTCGCCGACTCCGGACGACGGCTGCCCTTCGCCATCGAAGTCGTGGCATTCGGCGACGAGGAAGGCGTGCGCTTCGGCAACACGCTGATCGGTAGCCAGGCGCTGGCGGGCAAGCTTCAGCCCGAAACACTGACGGTGCGCGACGCCGCCGGGCAAAGCCTGGCCGACGCCCTGCGGCAATTCGGCCTGGACCCGGCCGTTGTGGGCAAGGCGACGCGCCGGCGTGAGGAGCTGCACGCCTATGTCGAATTGCATATCGAACAAGGCCCAGTGCTCGAAGCCGAAGGCCTGCCCGTTGGCGTGGTCAGCGCCATCAATGGATTTACCCGGTTGCGAGTCACGCTGGGCGGCATGGCCGGTCACGCCGGCACGGTCCCCATGGGCTTGCGCCGCGACGC
>CANIIN010000244.1 GCA_947467405.1 Betaproteobacteria bacterium
CGCGTTGCCGGTCGTGGAGCGCGATGGCAAGGTCATCCTAATGGAAGGACAGGACAATGAGTGACCAGGAACCAAACTGGGAACGCAAGGCAATCGAGAAACTCGCCACGGACGCGCTGAGCGAGCAGCGTCGCGCACGCCGCTGGGGAATTTTTTTCAAGCTCTTTGCGGTCTGCTACTTCACGCTCATTCTGGTGATGGCGTTCGACTGGAAGGGCGATGGCGAACTGGGTGGCGGCAAGCACACCGCCATGGTGGAACTCTCCGGCGTCATCGAGGCCAAGGGTGAGGCCAACGCCGACCGCATCATGGCCGCGCTGCAGAGCGCGTTCAAGGACAAGAATACCCAAGGCGTGATCCTGAGGGTGAATTCGCCCGGCGGCAGCCCGGTGCAGGCGGGAATCATCTACGACGAGATTCGCCGCCTGCGCGCGTTGTATCCGAACATTCCGATGTATGCCGTGGTCGAGGACATCTGTGCCTCGGGCGGCTATTACATCGCGTCGGCAGCAGACAAGATCTATGTCGACAAGGCCAGCATCATCGGTTCCATCGGCGTGATCATGAATGGCTGGGGCTTCACCGGAGTCATGGAGAAATTGGGCGTCGAGCGTCGCGTGCTGACCTCAGGCGAGAACAAGGCCTTCCTTGACCCTTTTGCTCCCATGGATGCGAAGCAGAAGGCGCATGCGCTGGAGATGATCGGCGAGATTCATCAGCAGTTCATCGATGTCGTGCGCAAGGGGCGTGGCAAGCGTCTCAAGGAGACGCCTGACATGTTCTCCGGGTTGATGTGGACCGGCGCCAAGAGTGTCGAGCTGGGGCTTTCCGACGGACTGGGTACTGTCGATTACGTGGCGCGAGAGATCATCAAGGCCGAGGATGTCGTGGATTACACGATGAAGGAAAACATTGCCGAACGGTTTGCCAAGCGCTTTGGCGCCGGCGTGGCGGCTGGACTGGCCGCGTTTTCAGTCAGGGATTCGTTTTCTGTTCGTTGAGTTCTGAGCGGCCGTTGACGGGGTCGCGAGCAGCAAGAACACACTGGGTCGATCCTTAAGGTTGGCCTGGAGTGCCTTCCGCCATGCCGATGCGGGTCGGGTGACGATCTGTTCTGACTGCAGCGTGAGGTCGGTGGCGACGCACAGCAGGGTGTCCGGTCGCAATGACGCGGCGAGATTCTTCAGCATCCTGTCGTTGCGGTACGGCGTCTCGATGAAGATCTGCGTCTGCGCGAATTTCGCAGACTCCAGTTCCAGTTCCCGCACCCGCGCCTGAAGCTCGCGTTCGTCGACGGGCAGGTAGCCGTGAAAGGCAAATCGTTGTCCCTGCAGGCCGGAGGCCATGAGCGCGAGCAAGATGGAGGACGGCCCTACCAATGGAACGACAGGAATGTTCTTCGCGTGCGCCATGCGAATGACCAAGGCACCGGGATCCGCCACGGCCGGGCAGCCTGCATCGGATACCAGTCCGGCGTCTTCGCCGGCCAGTAAAGGGGCGAGCAGCGCGGCCGCGGCCTCATCGCTGAGGTTCTCTGGTATCCGTTCCACACGGATTTCCTGCAGGGGGCGGATGGTGCCCGCGGCTTTCAGGAAAGCGCGTGCGGCCTTGGGCGTTTCAGCGATGCAATACGTGATATGGCGAATAATGTCTCTCGTACCGGGCGGAAGGACGCGATCCGGTTCGCTGTCGCCCAGAAGGTTCGGCACGAGAAACAGGCGGCCAGTCTGCCGTGTCGCCTGATCAGATGACACTGACACCTTGCTCCTGCAGGAGATCAACCAGCGCAATCAGGGGCAGGCCGATGAGGGCGCTGGGATCCTCGCCGTGTATGCCGGTGAGCAGCGCGATACCGAGTGCTTCTGCCTTGGCCGAGGCGGCGCAGTCGTAGGGTTGTTCCTTGCGGAGATAGCGCTCGATGGTCTGCTCGTCCAGTTTTCGAAAGCCGACGCGGCAAGGGACCAGGCGCCCGGCGCTTTGACCGGTCGTGCTGTTATGCAGGCAGATTCCGGTCAGGAAGTCGACGGTGCGGCCGGACAGGAATCGGAGTTGCTCTACCGCTTTGTCATGGGTGCCGGGCTTGCCAAGTATCCTGCCCTCGACTGCCGCGACTTGATCAGAGCCGATAATCAAGGCATTCGGGTACTGTGCGGCGACAGCCTTGGCCTTGGCCTCCGAAAGGCGCGTCGCAATGGATTCAGCGCCCTCTCCTGGCAGAGGAGACTCGTCGACATCGGGTTTGGCGGTCTGGAATGGCAACTGCAGACGCTCAAGCAACTCACGGCGGTACTTGGAGGTTGAGGCTAGTATGAGGTTCAAGGTCAATAATATAATTAAAATTAATGGGTTACAGAGGCTGGTGCCGATTTTCCGCGTGCCTGGACGGCTGGGTCCGATGAATGGTGTCAAAAGTGCGGTAACGGCTTGAACAGTTTGAGTATTATTTTGACAACTCAATCGCTTTCATACTATCATGTTCGGTTACTGTCGTAGCCAATTAGCGACGACCAACAAACGGCCTACGGGGGGTTCGTTGGCGGAAATCGATGGGTTGCAGTTTGCCCGAGCAGGGTTGGAGATCAGCGGTCAGTTGTCAGCCGATCAACTCCCTCGTCTGGCAGAACTGGGTTGCAGAACTGCCGGGCTCGAGTTCAGGCTGACTGGGACGAAGAATTCCCGCGGCAAGTTGGCGCTCCGGGTTCATTTCAACGGGGGCGGCGAAATGAGCTGTCAGCGCTGCCTAGGCCCGGTTGAACTGGATCTGTCAGGCGACGAGGAACTTGAATTAGCCGGTTCGCTGCAGGAAATCGAAACGGCTAATGATGATGTAGACCGGGTGCTGGCGAGCTCTTCGATGGACGTGGCGGAGTTGGTGGAAGACGAGGCCATACTGTTGTTGCCGATGGTGCCCAGGCATGATCGGTGTGCTGGAGCAGGATTTCTGTCGGCGGGCGAAGATGTCGCGACAGTTGAAGTGAAAAAGGTCTCGCCGTTCAGCGTATTGGCATCCCTGAAGAAGGGCGGCAAACGCTGATCACGCAGGTGGCGGCAATCAGGATTGATAACGGGTATTTGGATATTTAGGAGTTTGACATGGCTGTTCAGCAGAACAAGAAATCTCCCTCGAAGCGTGGAATGCATCGTTCCCACGACTTCCTCACGGCGCCGTCGCTGGCTGTGGAGCCGACGACCGGTGAAGTCCACCTGCGTCACCACATCAGCCCGAGCGGCTACTATCGCGGCAAGAAGGTCGTCCAGACCAAGGGTGACTGAGTCTGTGCCGGCTGGCGCTGATTTCCTGAGCCGGACTTCTGTCCGGCCCTGTTCTGCACCAGTCCTGCAGTAGTCTCGGAAGGTCTTCCCTTCGATGCAGATTACTGTTGCCATTGATTGCATGGGCGGTGATCACGGGCCACGTGTCACCGTGCCGGCGGCAATCAATTTCCTTTCCGCGCATCCGGACGCACGAGCCATTCTGGTCGGCCTCGAGAATGAGGTCGCCGAGGCGCTGAAACAGGCGCGCGGCGATATTCGTGACCGCATCACGCTTCGTCACGCCACGGAAGTGGTCCATATGGCCGAATCGCCTGCTGCCGCCCTGCGCAGCAAGAAGGATTCTTCCATGCGCGTGATCGTCAACCTGCTCAAGGCTGGCGAAGCGCAGGCTTGCGTCAGCGCCGGCAACACCGGCGCCCTGATGGCGATTTCCCGGTTTGTCCTGAAAACACTGGATGGCATCGACCGGCCAGCCATCGTGTCGCTTCTCCCTAATATCAAAGGGACCTACACGTACGTGCTGGATCTGGGGGCGAATGTTGATTGTGGGCCCGAGCACTTGCTGCAATTCGGCCTGATGGGCTCAACCCTGGTCGCCGCGGTCGAGCACAAGGAGTCCCCCACGGTTGGGTTGCTCAACATCGGCGAAGAGGACATCAAGGGCAACGAGGTGGTCAAGCGGGCTGCAGAATTGCTGCGCGCAAGCGGCCTTAATTTCATCGGCAACGTCGAGGGCGATGACATCTACAAGGGCAAGTGTGATGTCGTGGTCTGCGACGGTTTCGTCGGGAATGTTGCATTGAAGACTGCAGAAGGCGTCGCGCAGATGCTGGGTGGAGCGCTGAAGGAAGAGTTCAGTCGCAACTGGTTGACGAAACTCGCGGCGCTGGTTGCGCTGCCGGTCCTCAAGTCTTTTCGGAACCGCTTTGATCACCGGCGCTACAACGGCGCCAGCCTGGTCGGACTGCGGGGTATCGTGGTGAAAAGTCACGGATCCGCCGACGCATACTCGTTCGAAAACGCCATTCAGCGCGCATTTGAAGAGGTTCAGAATGACGTCCTGGCGCGACTCACGCGCCGTTTCAATGCCACGGTGAAATAATGATTTGGTCAAGAATCGCTGGCACTGGCAGTTACCTGCCGCCGAAGTGTGTAAGTAATGAAGAACTGGCGGTTACAGTTGAAACCTCGGATGAATGGATACGCTCCAGGACCGGCATCCGTCAGCGTTATATCGCGGAAGGGAGTCAGTCTTCCAGCGATCTTGGGGCGGAGGCAGCCAAGGCAGCGCTCGCTGCGGCAGGATTGCAGGCTTCGGACATTGATCTGATCATTGTTGCGACATCCACGCCGGATTTCATCTTCCCGAGCACGGCATGCCTGATTCAGAACAAGATCGGGGCCAAAGGTTGCCCCGCATTTGATGTTCAGGCGGTGTGCAGTGGTTTCGTATATGCAATGACCATTGCAGATAAATTCATCAAATCAGGATCGACCAGGAATGCGCTGGTGATCGGCGCCGAAGTTTTTTCGCGCATTCTGGACTGGAAGGATCGCACGACGGCGGTGCTGTTTGGCGATGGTGCCGGGGCGGTGGTCCTCAGTGCGGAATCGAAACCCGGCATATTGGCGACCGCCTTGCATGCCGATGGGGCGCACTCCGGCATCCTTTCCGTTCCTGGCAACGTGAACCGCGGCGAGATTGTCGGCTCGCCCTTTCTGCAGATGGATGGACCGGCAGTGTTCAAGTTTGCGGTTCGTGTTCTTGATGAGGTGGGACGTGAAGCCCTTGGTGCGTGTGGCCTTGCTCCGGCGGATGTTGATTGGCTGATCCCGCACCAGGCGAATGTGCGAATACTTGAGGCCGCTGCCAAGCGGCTCGGTATCGAAGCAACGCGGGTGATTACAACCGTGGACCGGC
>CANIIN010000245.1 GCA_947467405.1 Betaproteobacteria bacterium
CAGTCAAACACGGCGAAACCTTGTACGGCATTACCCGGAAAGTACTGGAAGGGGGCGGCCTTGAAGCGACTCCGAAAACGATAATGAGGTCCCTTTCCAGACTGAGCGAATATAACGGCATTAAGGATCCGAACCGAATTCATCCGGGCCAGGCGATAAACTTTTCTGTACTGATTGACTCGATGGAAAAATCGGCTCGGGTTCCCGTGCAAACATTGACAGAGGATATGTCTGGGGAATTGAGGTCCATAGTTGGTGACGTGAAAAATATGGCTTCATCCCTGACGATTGTCAAAGGAGCCATTGACTCCGGCGTGGCGTATACGCAGCCAACCGCCGCTGCTGACTCTCCTGTTCGTAATTTGGAAGTAACGGAAACGAATCCAGCAAAAAACGGCTCAATATCCAGCCGGTATGCTCCTTCGTCGTTGAGCGAATCCGCTGTCAATGTCGTATCGCTATCTGCTGGCAGATCAGATATTGCGCCGATTTTTGATGGTGACGGGATTGCCATGAAGGATCACCAGCCAGCCCGTGCCGAAAAGTTTTCGACGGACCCAGCAAAGACTTCCGACCTGTCGGATCTGATGTACAAAGGGGCATTCGGAAAAGCCTTGGATTATCTGCCCATCCCGACGGAAGATCGCGTTGCCATGCAGCAGGCCGGATCGGTGGTAAACGGGATGCTGACAGGCATAAAATTGTCGGGCTTACTTAACATTGCCACCCCTGCCGCTGCTGTTTTAGGTTTTTTATGGGGTGTCTTTTCGGCAAAAAATATTGCACCTGCGGACAATACGAAGCCTCCTCAGTGATTCACTGAATAAGTTTCCCGTGAGTTTCGCGTGCCTGCGTGCGGTGCGGTGGGGCCAGACCCTACCAGGGCCAATACCCGTGACTGTGCCTGACGCCTAGGCAGCTTGCTCTCTGGTTCGGGTATATCCTTCCGGCGAAAGCTGAGGCAAACTCCTGAAATGCACTCGCCAATCAGGCTCGCGAAGCGACCTGACGCCTGTCATCCTGCCTCCTCGAGCCCCAGGACGATACGTTTAGACCAAAATATCGATCACGCATCATGAATGCAACATTCCCGGCGATAGGTTATTTATGGATTGGCGGATCATTTATCTTGATGATCTCCTCTTTATTGATGCCCCATTTTCATTTCCGCCCAAAATGGGCCTCCCGGCATTGGGTGCTCGATACCTTTTTAGTCGTGACTGGGTTGCTGTTCGCCTACGCTTACGCGTTGATGGAAAGTGGATTTCATTATTCCAATCATTACCTTTCCCTGGCCGTTTATTTAATCATCGTTATTCATCCTCTGGTCGCGTTCATCGCCCTGGCCAGAAAATTGCACGTCCATAGTGAATGCAAATTCACTCAGACAGTCATTCAAAGAATATTTCTTGCTGTTGACAGCGCACCGCTGACATTGATTACGCTTGTCGGGGCATCGATTCTGATAGGGATTCAATCGATCAGTGCAGTGGGTTCGCCTGCCGTGAACGTCGTGGCCATGATCCTGACCTTGTTAACGTCGGGTTTGGTCATTTTCCTGGGATGGAGAGTAAATCAGTCACGGGAAGCGGGGCGTGGAATTCTTGTATTCATCTGCGCAATGACTGTCTATGCCCTTGCTGCCTTGATCCGTCTTTTTTCTGCCGAGTTAACCAGGACTGCTGGATTGCCCCCTCCTCTTGGAGGTCTGCCATTCCATGTTCGCGAATACGATGTCCTGGTAATAGCGTTTGTCCTGACGAGTTGTCTTGTTTTAGTGCTAAACAATTTGTTGATCGGATTCAGGCTTGCTTGGACCTTGAAATTCTTGCGGATCGAGCGTTCCACAAAGCGCTTCGGTCTGATGCGCGACGCGCGCCGGCAAATGGACTTCTATGTTTCGTCGAGTCCGGCCATGGTCTTTTTTCTCGAACAGATCAATGGGAAATTTGTACGCAAGTACTTCAGTAAAAACATCAACAGAATCCTGGGTTATTCGGTTGAGCAAACTCTGCAGTTTGAGTGGTGGTCAAAAAACGTCCACCCGGAGGATTTGATTGAGCAGCGGATCACCGGCCGGGACATTGCGAATCTGTACACGGCGGGGGGGACCACTACTGCCGTCTATCGCTTTCGACATGCCAATGGGACATGGTGCTGGATACATGAAGAATTAAGATTGGTTCAATCCGTTCAAGGTGGTGCGAAAAAAATTTTCGGGGTCTGGACCGAGGCTTCACAGCTTTATCGTCAGGGACTGGATTCAAGCAAACGAGAGCGGGAACGGATCCTGGGGCAACTGGCGGCCGGGGTGGCTCACGATTTCAACAACATTCTGACCATCATTGTGTCGGCAATCGACGCATTGGACGCCGTGGAGCCCGCTGCGGTCGGCAGCAATGAATGGAAGGGCCTGCTGGAAGTGGCCATGGACGCAGCGCTGCGGGGAACCTCAATCACGGAAACGCTGTCAGGGTTCAGGGTCTCCACGGATGCAACGCACGAACGAATTGATTTGGTCTCTCATCTAAAACACACCTTGCGGCTAATTCAGCAGGCTGCGGGGCCGTATGTGCAGGTGAATCTATTGATTGATGGTGCGCCGATAGCAGAGCAGACGAAACATGAGAGTCGGCCTGAAAAAACGGCGGCCTATTACGTTCATGTTGATGTGTCGGAGTTGGACAGAAGCATCGTGAACCTTGCAGTCAACGCTCGCGATGCCATGTCAAGCACTGGTGGCAAATTGACGATCAGTCTGGATGGGGCGGCTGGGGCCGTGTCGGAAGCGCATCAAGGATCGGGCATGGCTGGTCATCGCGTTGAACTCACGTTTGCCGACAACGGTCCTGGAATGAGCGATTTTGTTCGTGAACGAGCGCTGGAGCCGTATTTCACCACGAAGGGCGATAATGGAACCGGACTCGGATTGCCAATGGTCAATGCATTTTCCGTGCGATTCGGCGGCAGGATGTCCATCGAGAGTTCTGCTGGTTCCGGTACCAGCATCAAAATCACGCTGCCGTGTGATGAAAGTCTTCCATCAGCGGATGTGGATGATGGGGTAGCAGGGGGGCGAGCGCCGGATATCGGGTTGGACAAGGTGCCGGAAGCTGCGCCGACCGACAGCTCGGTCAGGTCAGTGGGGGCGCGAGCTGTCCTTCCGGATCAGCTTGGTCAAGCACAGCCTGTCGACGATAGCAATGTGGAGTCAGCCGGCGAACTTAAGGGCGTGCGGGTGCTCGTGGTTGACGACGAAATTCATGTATCGAAGCTCGTTGAGCGGGTCTTGTCCAAAAGCGGTGCACTTGTTGTCACAGCAAAGGGAGCGACGAACGGCATGGACGTGATGCGTGAGCAATCTTTCGACTTGCTGATCACGGATATCGCCATGCCCGGCGAAATCGATGGAGTGAAATTGGCCAGATGGGCCAAGGATAATCTTCGGGCTAAAGAGATTCTGTTGATGAGTGGATTTTCCCGATCTCATGCACGCGATAAGGTGGACTGGCCGATTCTCAAAAAACCTTTTCGCGCCAATCAATTGATTGCCACGGTTTTGAGCATGGTTCGCTCGGATCTGCGTGCATAGTTGGCTGGTGTTTCAGAGGGAAGCTGTTCGGGCGGTTACATTTTCAGGACTTGATCAGCGCTTCCCTGGATAAACCCTGTCTTCGCGTCGACATCTTTCTTCAACGCAGGAAGTTTCATTTTTAAGAGGCATGGTCATCAAAATTTCGAATGATTTTGCAGGGGATGTCGCCCATGCATTGAACAATGTCACCTCGACACTGCAGGCTGCTGAAATGTTTCTGGGCGATCTGCCTTCAACAGAGGCATCGGACTTGGTAGCTTGTGCGGTTGAAGATGCGTTCGCGGATATTCTGGGAATCGCCGCCGCCATGGAGTTGCATTCCTTCGCTACAAATTTTCGATCCGGTCTCGGGGGATCAGGTCGTTCAGCGCTGATGTCGGGCGATTTCGAAAATATACTCGATGAATTGAAGAAGGCTTCAAAGTCGATCATTTTTCGGCACGAGGGAGGACTTTGGGAAGGGGCGCTTCCCGTGGACCAGGATATTTTCCGGATAGTCTTGATTTGCGCAGGCGCTGGCATTCGAAAGGCCTCGGGAGCCGATCATTCAATTGAATGCCGTTACGGTTGGATTCACGGCCGACTGGCGTCGGCAAATGGGCTTGAAATCAATTTGGGTGATACGGGTGGGGCAGTCATGTCTCCGCAATCAGTATCCGATAAACTTTTCTTTTGGCCCCTATTGGATTGCTTGGAAATATTGAAAACGCTCAATATCCAAATCACGCTTTACGCAAATTTTTCATTGCGTTGCTTTGTTGCCGAGGATACCAAGGGGCCTGTTCATTCAAATGGCCACTTATCCAGTCTCGATCAAGGGCGCCTTGAATAAGTCCCTGTGCGGGCTGCGCATCACGATGCTCGCGCGTCATGGATGAAAAGCGGCGGACCGATGCAGTTCCAGCGACTCAAGGACATTCAGTCCGGCCCCTCGCAGAATCGAGTGCTCAATCCCGCGCATCTTCAAGGGGTATGTGATGTAAAATGCCCTTTTCCCGAGTTCAAGGTGAGGCAAGGGATTATGGTCGGAGGCAAGAACCCTTCGCCCCTGCAAAATTCGTGAGGTTTCCATTTCTGGAATCTTGGCCTTTTCAAACGAGACTGCGACTACACAGGCCTGTCGCATCTTTTTCGACCGAGCATATGACTAATAATCGCTGGCTGACACTGTTGACAAGCCTGACCATCGTTTTCGCAAGTGGCGCAGCGATGGCGCAGAACAAGATCGGCTTTGCGAACATCAATCGCATCCTTCAGCAATCTGAAACCGGCAAAACAGCCCGCGCAAAACTGGATCGCGAGTTCGCGCCTCGTCTGGATGCGCTGAACAAGTTGAACGACAGCATTCTGGCTGCGCGAGCCGATCTTCAGAAGAATGCCCCAACCCTCTCCCCGACTGCCATTCAGCAGAGAGAACGGGAACTGGTGTCGATGAGCACGGATCTGCAGCGTAAAAAACGCGAATACGACGAGGATTACGATGTCCGTCAACGTGAGGCGACGGCTGAATTCAGCAACAAGGTGTCAGTCATTGTCAGGAAGGTCGCTGTAGCGGAG
>CANIIN010000246.1 GCA_947467405.1 Betaproteobacteria bacterium
AAGTCGCTTAGGGAAGCGCTGATCAAGTTGCGAATAGGCACAACGCCGTCGGCGCTTCCCTCTGAAGTGGGGGATATACAAGGGGGCTTCCCCCCTTGTTCAGTGAATCCTTAGAGGATGCCCATGAGCAATAAGGACCAGAATCCGCATAGCACAACAGGCGTGCGCTTCATCCTCGACGGCCAGGTCGTCGCGATGCGCGACGTGTTGCCGACCCGCACCCTGCTGCAGGTGCTGCGCGACGACCTCGGCCGCACCGGCACCAAGGAAGGCTGCGCCGAGGGCGATTGTGGCGCCTGCACCGTGGTGGTGGGCGAATTGTGCCAGGGCGGCACTGACATTGACTATCGCGCCGTGAATTCCTGCCTCCGCTTCCTCCCCACGCTCGATGGGCGCGAGGTGGTCACGGTGGAAAGTCTCAGCGCTCAGGGCGAGGCGCTGCACCCGGTGCAGCAGGCGATGATGGACAGCCATGCCTCGCAGTGCGGCTTCTGCACGCCGGGCTTCGTGATGTCGCTGTTCGCGACCTATCTCTCCACACCAGACCCGAGCCGTGAGCAGGTAGTGGATGCGCTGGCCGGCAATCTGTGCCGCTGCACCGGCTATCGGCCCATCATCGACGCCGGCTGCCGCATGAACGACTACCCCGAGCCGCAGCGCTGGAGTCGCGCCGATGCGCACAGCACGGCGCGCGCGGAGGCTTTGCGGGCCTTGCAAGCGACGGGCGGAGTTCATTGCAGCGAACCTGTGCCGGGCTTCCACGCGCCGATGACGGTCAACGAACTGGCCCGCCTGTATGCCGCGAAGCCCGATTCCCTGCTGCTGGCCGGCGGCACCGACATTGGCCTGTGGGTCACCAAGCACCTGCGCGATCTGCCGCCGCTGATCTATCTGGGTGATGTGGGTGATCTCAAACAGATCGTCGAGGTCGATGGCTGTGTCGAGATCGGCGCGGCCGTGCCGCTGGCCGATGCCTTCCCGGCCATCGTGGCGCGCTATTCGATGCTGGCTGAACTGGCCGCCCGCTTTGCCTCGCCGCCGATCCGCAACTCGGGCACGCTGTGCGGCAACATCGCCAACGGTTCGCCCATCGGCGACTCCATGCCCATCCTCATCGCGCTGGGCGCGTCGGTGGTGCTGCGTCGTGGCGACGCGGTGCGCACGCTGGTGCTGGAAGACCTGTATCTCGGCTACCAGAAAAAGGCGCTTCAGCCGGGCGAGTTCGTGGCGGCGGTGGGTATTCCGGTTTCGACGCCGGGTTACGTCGCCACCTACAAGATCGCCAAGCGCTTCGATCAGGACATCTCGGCGGTGTGCGCGGCCTATGTGATGGACGTAAAGAACGGCGTGATCGCCGCGGCGCGCATTGCTTATGGCGGCATGGCGGCGACTCCGCAACGCGCCAAGCTCACCGAAGCCGCACTGATCGGCCAACCGTGGGCGGAGGCGAGCATGACTGCCGCACTGCCGGCACTGGCACAGGACTTCAAGCCACTCTCCGACATGCGCGCCAGCAACACCTATCGCTTGCAGGTGGCGGGCAACATGCTGAAGCGTTTTTATCTGGAACAGTCGGGCGGTGCGCCCGCGCGCGTGGACTTCGGCCCGTTCTCAACCATGGTGGCTACCGGAGGTGCGACATGAGCGCGCCCGGTCTGGACGTGGGCCACGCTGACGGCGTCGGTGCGCCGCTCAAGCACGACAGCGCGCACCTGCACGTCACCGGTCGCGCCACCTACACCGACGACATCGCGCTGCCGGCGGGCGCGCTGCACGCCGCGTTGGGCATGAGCGCCGTGGCGCATGGCCGCATTCGCAGCATGGACCTGTCCGCGGTGCGCGCGGTGCCGGGCGTGGTGTGCGTGATCGTGGCGGCCGATATTCTCGGTCACAACAGCTACGGCCCGATCCTGGACGATGACCCGATTCTCGCCTTCGACGAAGTGCAGTGCGTGGGCCAGCCGATCTTCGCCGTGGCAGCCACCTCCACCGAGGCGGCGCGGCGCGCGGCGAAGCTGGCCAAGGTGGATTACGAAGAACTGCCGGCGATTTTGGACATCCGCAGCGCGCTGGCCGCACAGAGTTTTGTGATTCCCACACAGACGCTGCGGCGCGGTTCGCCGACTGAGACCATGGCGGCGGCGCCGCATCGGTTGAAGGGCTCGCTGGAACTCGGCGGGCAGGAGCACTTCTATCTCGAAGGCCACATCGCTGCGGCGGTGCCCGGCGAGGACGGCGCCATGCTGGTGTACAGCTCCACCCAGCATCCCACCGAGGTGCAGCACAAGGTGGCCGAATCGCTGGGCCTGCATGCCAATGCGGTGACGGTGCAGTGCCGGCGCATGGGCGGTGGCTTCGGCGGCAAGGAAAGCCAGCCCGCGCTGTTCGCCTGCGTGGCGGCTATCCTGGCGACGAAGACCGGCAAGGCGGTGAAGATGCGCGTCGATCGCGACGCCGACATGATCATGACCGGCAAGCGCCACGACTTCGTGTCGGATTACGAAGTCGGTTTCGACCAACGCGGCCGCATCCAGTCGCTGCGGGTGATGATCGCTTCGCGCTGCGGCTATTCGGCGGACCTCTCGGCGCCGGTGAATGACCGCACCATCTGCCACCTCGACAACGGCTATTACCTGGAAAACGTCGAGATCGTCTCGCATCGCTGCAAGACGCACACCGTGTCGAACACCGCCTTCCGCGGCTTCGGCGGCCCGCAGGGCATGGTGGTGATCGAGAACATCGTCGACGAGATCGCCGCCACGCTGGGTCTCGATCCGCTGGACGCGCGGCGCGCCAACTACTACGGCATCACGGACCGTAACGTTACGCACTACCAGCAGCCCGTGGAAGACAACATTCTGGAGGCCATCACCGACCAGCTGGAGGCGAGCAGCGACTACCGTGCGCGGCGCAAGGTCATCGACGCCTTCAATGCCACCTGCCCGGTGGTGAAGCGCGGCCTGGCGTTGACGCCGGTGAAGTTCGGCATCTCCTTCAACGCCACCATCTACAACCAGGCCGGTGCGCTGGTGCACATCTACACCGATGGCACGGTACTGGTGAATCACGGCGGAACCGAAATGGGGCAGGGCCTCTACACCAAGGTGGCGCAGGTGGTGGCGACGGAACTCGGCTTACCCATGGACAAGGTGCGCGTCTCGACCACCGACACCAGCAAGGTGCCCAATACCTCGGCCACGGCGGCCTCAAGCGGCAGTGACCTGAACGGCAAGGCGGCGCAGGCCGCGGCGGTCACGCTGCGCGAACGGTTGGTGGCGTACGCCTGCGAGCGCTACAAACTCGACGCCAAGGACGTACGCTTCGATAACGGCAAGGTGCTGCTCGGCACGGAGACGAAGGGGTTCGCAGCCTTTGTGCGCGAGGTGTATGCGGCGCGGATTTCGCTTTCGTCCACCGGCTACTACCGCACGCCCAAGATCCACTGGGACCGCGTCACGCTGACCGGGCGGCCGTTCTTCTATTTCTCGTATGGCGTGGCAGCGTCCGAGGTGGCCGTCGATACGCTGTCCGGCGAGACGCGCCTCGTGCAGGTGGACATCCTGCATGACGTGGGCACTTCGCTGAACCCGGCGCTGGACATCGGCCAGATCGAAGGCGGCTTCCTGCAGGGCGCGGGCTGGCTGACCAGCGAGGAACTGTGGTGGAACGGCCGCGGTGAGCTGAAGACGCATGCGCCGTCCACGTACAAAATCCCCACCGCGCGCGACTGGCCGTTGAAGGCGACGGTGAAGCTGGTCGAGAACATGCCCAACATTGAGGACACCATCTACCGTTCCAAGGCCGTGGGCGAGCCGCCGCTGATGCTGGGCATCTCGGTGCTGCAGGCCATCCGCGATGCGGTCGGCAGCGTGGCGAAGGCCAATGGTTTGAAGACCCTGCCGCCGCTCGTCGCGCCGGCCACGCCGGAATCGGTGTTGCGCGCCATCGAGTCTTGCGAGGCGCAGTCGACGTGAGAACTTCAGAATGAACGACTGGCTCGATACGCTGAAGAATGAACTCGCCGCCGGACGCGCCATGGTGCGCGTGGTGGTGGCCGCGGTGCGCGGTTCCGCGCCGCGCGAGGCGGGGGCCTGCATGCTGGTGGGCGAGGGCAGTGTGGTTGGCACCATCGGCGGCGGCCACCTGGAATGGAAATCCATCGGCCTTGCGCGACAGATGCTCGCGAGCGGCGCGGCAGGCGAAGTGCAGTTCGACCGTCTGTCGCTGGGCGCTACGTTGGGGCAGTGCTGCGGGGGCGTGGTGGACCTGTGGTTGGAGCGTTTCGATGCGGCCGATCTGGCGTTCATCGAGGAGGCTCTGGCTGCCAGTCGTGGTGGAGAACCCATGGCCATCCGCACGGTGATCGAGTCGCAGGTGGATGCTGATGCGGCGGGCAAGCGTGCGCGGCCAGTGCGGACGTTGTGCAGCGTGGGACTGGAGATGTCGCCCGATGCACCACGTGCCGTCATCGACCGCGCAGCCGACGGCAAGACCACGCTGCTGGAACGCGTCGATCCGCAGGGCACACCGCTGTGGATTTTTGGCGCGGGCCATGTGGGCTCGGCGCTGGTGAGAACGCTGGCGGATCTGCCGATTCGCATCACCTGGGTGGACAGTCGCGAGGAAGAATTCACCGCACGCTTTCCGCAGGGCCTGCCGGGTCATGTGACGGCGCTGCTTTCGGATTCGCCGGCCGAGGAAGTACGCGCCGCCCCGGCGGGGGCGTATTGCCTGGTGCTCACGCACAGCCACGACCTCGACTACGACATCTGTCGCGAGCTGCTGAAGAAGGGCGACTTCGCCTGGGCGGGGCTGATCGGCTCCAAGACCAAGGGCGCGAAGTTCGTGCGTCGCCTGGAGCGGCAGGGGTTTTCGAAAGAGCAGATCAAGCGTATCAATTGCCCGATCGGCGTGGACGGCATCGACAGCAAGCTGCCCGCGGCGATTGCGGTGGCCGTGGCGGCGCAGGTATTGCAGGTGATGGAGGCGAGGTTGGGGCGGTCGGTGGCTGATGTCGGTGTGCGTGCGAAGGTTGCTGCTAAATAGCGACTGACTCCTTCCACGAACTCCGTCATTCCCGCGGAAGCGGGAATCCAGTGTCTTTGGCTGAGTGTGGTG
>CANIIN010000247.1 GCA_947467405.1 Betaproteobacteria bacterium
ACGCCTCACGCCTCACGCCTCACGCCTCACGCCTCACGCCTCACGCCTCACGCCTCACGCCTCACGCCTCACGCCCTAATCAAAGGCCTCACGCCTTTATCAACGACCTCACGGCCTGACCGTGTAGGTATCGCGCCCCGAGCGCATCAAGCGGCCCGCCAGTTCGCCGGTGGTCTTGTTGCCCACCACCGTGCTGCGACCATTGACCAGCACGCGCTCGACACCGAGTGCGTCTGACGTCAGGCGCCAGGTGCCGCCCGGCAGGTCATCGACGCGATGCACCGGGCCGGCATCGATCCGCAAGGGATCGAACAGCACGATATCGGCATGATTGCCGACACGGATCTCGCCGCGTTCGCGCAAACCGAACAGCTTGGCCGGTGCCTGCGTCATGAGTTGCACGGCGCGCTCGACGGAAATAAGTCTGCGGCCACGCAGGCAATCGCCGATGAACTGGGTCGGATAGCAGGAGCCGCACATGCGATCAAGGTGCGCACCGGCGTCCGAGCCGCCGATCAGGATGTGCTCGTTGTTCCAAGCCTCGGCCCGCAAGGCCCAGGTCTCGTCGCTGCCGTCACCGCTGGTCGGCCAGAGGATGGTGCGCAGCTCGTCGGCGATCACGATGTCGAACAGGCAGTCGGTCGGCGTCTGGCCGCGCTCACGCGCGATATCGCCGAGCTTGCGCCCCTTCAGTCCGGCATTGGCCGGCGAAAAGGTGTCGCCGATGGTGTAGTGCTCCCACACCGTCAGGCGTTTCAGCATGCCGGTCTCGGGCAGGTCGGCCTGCGCCATCATCCATGTGCGTTTTTCCGGCGAACGCAGCGCTGCAATGCGTTCCGGTACCGGCAACCGGAGTATCTCCTTCCAGCCGGGAATGAGTTGCAGCGCGCAGTACGTGAGGAAACTCATGGTCTGGCCGACGATGATGGGCATGGTCAGCGCCACCACTCGCCCGCCTTCGGCGGCAGCGCGCCGCGATGCGTCGAGCTGGTGATCAAAGCGCGCACGATCGCGGGCGTCGATCTGCAGCACGTTCCAGTTCAGCGGGCGCTGCGCCTCCACCGACATCTGCGTCATCAGCTTCACTTCTTCGTCGGTGAACTGGTTGATGCAGCCGTCCGTGATCAGTTCCAGCGTGGTGCCTTCATGGTCGCGCACGGCGCGCACCAGCGGCATCACCTCGGCGGCACGGTCCGACCAGCGCGACGGCACGGCCTTGCCGTCACCATCCATGTGCGTGAACGACAGCGACGTCGAGAAACCCAGGCCGCCGGCGGCGAGCGATTCGTGCAGCACCTTCACCATCTGCTCCACCTGCGCCGGCGTGGCCTTCTCGCCGACGGCATCGGCGCCCATGACGGTGCGGCGGATCGCCGAGTGCCCGACGAGGAAGGCGGCGTTCACGCCGATGTTGCCGTCCAGACGATCCAGGTAATCGCCGAAAGTGCGCCAGTTCCACGGCAGTCCGGTTTCCAGCGCCTCGAGCGGCATGCCCTCCACCTGAGCCATCATGCGGCGCAGGTAATCCGCGTCGCGCGCCTCGAGCGGCGCCAGCGTGAAGCCGCAGTTGCCGCCGATGACGCTGGTCACGCCATGCACGTTGGATGGGTTGGCATACGGATCCCAGAACAACTGGGCGTCGTAGTGGGTGTGCGGATCGACAAAGCCCGGCGTCACCATCAGACCGTCGGCCTCGATGACCTGCTTCGCCGCTTCATCGGTCTTGCCGATGCTGACGATGCGTCCATCGCGAATGCCGATGTCGGCCTGTCTGGCGGCTTGTCCCGTCCCGTCGATGACGGTTCCAGCGCGGATAAGACTATCCAGCATGATCCCTCCTCCTGTCGTGTTCGCGGCATGACCCGGCAAACGCTGCAAAGGCCTGTCGATTGGATTTTGTGAGCAAGGATAAGGGCTTTCACCTCGGTCCGCCATGCCGGATTGCCGACAGCGCACGGGTGTCAGCCGCCTGCAAGCCGGGAACTGCGCGCCAATCCGCATGCGCTATGCTGCGCCGAAGAACCTTGAACGGGAACCGCCATGAATCAACCCGAAGCAGTGCTGCTGATCGAGACGCCCTTTGCAGGGTGTGTCGTGCTGACCCTGAACCGGCCGCGCGCCGCCAACGCACTGTCCATTGAATTGCGCCGCCGGCTGACGGCGGAAATCGACCGCCTTGCCGGTCAGCGCGATGTGCGGGTGCTGATCCTCACCGGCGCCGGGTCCGCGTTCTGCGCCGGACTGGACCTCAAGGAACTCGGCGCCGCCGGCGAGGGAACCAAGGTGCTGGGCGCCGGACCTGAAGTGGATCCGGTGGCCGCGCTGCGCCGCTTCGGAGGTCCGATCATTGGCGCCATCAATGGCGCAACGATCACCGGCGGCTTCGAACTGGCGCTGGCCTGCGACGTGCTGCTCGCATCGACCAGGGCCCGCTTTGCCGACACCCACGCGCGCGTCGGCGTCATGCCCGGCTGGGGACTGTCGCAGATTCTGCCGCGCCTGCTGGGCCCCTACCGAGCCAAGGAGTTGTCACTGAGCGGCAACTTCCTGTCGGCCGCCAAGGCCGAATCGTGGGGGCTGGTCAATCGCGTGGTGGAGCCCGAGCAACTGCTGCCCGAGGCGCTGCAGCTGGCGCGCGACATGCTATCCACCCAGCCCGACATGCTGGTGGCCTACAAGCGACTCATCGACGACGGATACGCCATGACTTTTCAGGACAGCCTGGTGGAAGAGAAGAAACGCTCCCGGGCATGGTCGGCGTCCGTCAAAGGCAGCGACATCGAGAAGCTGCGCGGCGAGGTTCGTGAACGCGGCAGAACCCAGGCCCATCGCGATGAATCATGAGCGCTGCAGCATGCCAGAGTGACGGCGCGCAGCCGACGGATGGTCTGACGGCCGGAGGACAAGTGCCCGAAGACGCCCTATCCACGGGCATCTTCAGGCTTTTTCCCGGCAGTCTGTTCGCGACTCGTCAGAGCGGCCACCGATGCCCTGTCGCGTGCAATGCGGGCCAAAACCCTTCAGCGCTGGCTGCCCGGCTTTTCGCTGAGACCCTGTCGGGTCACGGTGAAGCCATGCGCCTCCCGATCCCAGGTCAGGTCGCCGTTGCCGCGCTCACGAAGCTCGAGCTTGCGCACGCGAAGGTTATGCGTACGCGGCAGCGCGTCGGCGAGTTCGAAAAACCGCGGCACCATGAAGTACGGCAGGCGCGCAGCGCAATGGCGCAGCAGGGCCGACCAGTCGATGCCCTGACCTTCGTGCGGCACGATCCACACCTTGACCTCGTCGTCACTCTGCTGCGGCAACCGGCAGGCCACGCAGGCCGCCTCCTTCACACCAGGAAAGCTCAGCACCTCGGCTTCCACTTCGGTGGAGGAGATGTTCTCGCCACGGCGGCGCAGTGAATCCTTGGCGCGATCGACATAGAAGAACCGTCCGTCCGGTTCGCGGCGCAGCATGTCGCCGGTGTGGAACCAGCCGTTGCGCCAGGCCGTTGCCGTCGCCACGGGATTGTTGATGTACTCATGCGCGATGACCCAGGGCTCTGCATGGCGCACGATCAGCTCGCCCGGCTGCCCGTCAAGCACGGCAATGTCGTTCTCATCGACGATGCGCAATTCGTATCCCGGCTGCTGCCGGCCGCAATATCTGTCCACCAATACGTCGTCCGGCGCAGCGCCCAGCGAACCCGGCACTTCGGTCGAACCGTAGACCACGTACAGGCGCTCGACGCCGAAACGCTTCTTGAAGCCCTCGATATCGCGCGGCAAGGGAACCGCGCTCATGGCGCGTACCTTGTGCTCGCGCTCGGCGGGACGTGGCGGCTGCGCCAGCACCATGTCCACCATGGAACTCACCAGCATGCTCATGGTGGCGCCGGTTTCCTTCAGCACTTCCCAGTAATTCGACACGCGCGGCATGGAGCGGATCGCCATGCTCGCGCCGGTCGACAGGCAGGCCACGGCGGTGCGGATCGCGCCGCCGTGAAAGAGCGGGATATCGATCAGCAACCGGTCGCCCGTGCCACGCAGCGGCGCGATGATGTTGCAGCCGCCGACGTAGACGTTGCGATAGGTGCAGGCCGCCAGCTTCGATGGTCCCGTGGTGCCCGATGTCAGCAGGCAGACCTGCGTATCCCAGGTTTCGATCGGCCGCTCCAGCGCCGGCAGCGAGTGATCACCCGATTGCAGGACCGCGCCGGTGAACCGCAGTCCCGGCACGATGGACGCATCGGCCACTTCGTCGAACACGCGCATGAGGGCCGGGTCCGCCACCAGCGCCGCCGGCCGGGCGAGGCGCAGCAGGTGCTCGAGCATCGCGCCGTGATAGCCGGTATGAATGGGCACCAGCACCGCACCGAGCATGGCCGAACCCCACCAGGCACGGATGAATTCCGGGCCGTTCTGGTACAGGATCGCGACCCGGTCGCCCTGACCCACACCGGCGCCGCGCAACGCATGCGCGGCGGAACAGGCGGCGTGCAACGTTGCAAGTCGCGTCCACGACGAACCATCCTCGAAGGTCACGCAGATCTCCTGCGGCATCGCCTTCGCCTGCCGCTCGAGAATGTCGCGTATGACGACCTTGTCGCGCGGAAACTTCGCGCCATCCGCCGAGCCGATCCCGACTGCGTTCATGCCGCGGCAGCGGGCGTGCCGGATTGATCGCCACCACCGGCAGCACCGCGGCACGGCAACGCCACCGTCGCCTCGCAGGGCGTGGCAGGACGCTCCTGGTTGGAAATCATCACGTCGATGTCCACGCGATGCTCGCCATCCACCACGAACTTGCGCATCACGCGCCCGGTGACGATCATGTCATCGCCGGCGCAGACGTTTTCCTTCATGCGGATCTTCACGCGCCGCACGATCGCGGTGGACCCGGCCCAGTCGGTCGCCAGCCGGCTCACCATGCCCATGTTGAACTGCGTATTGACGAACACGTCGCGCGTGCCGGAGCGGTTCTTCGCGTAATCGGGATTGGAGTGCTGCGGCGAGAAATCGCGCGTCGCGGAGGCCATGAACACGCAGCGCGTCATGTTGATCGGCATGCGGATGGCCGGCAGTTCGTCGCCCACGTTCACGTCTTCCCAGAACAGGCCATCGGCGACATC
>CANIIN010000248.1 GCA_947467405.1 Betaproteobacteria bacterium
GCGCCGGCCGGGATGATCTGGAAGAAAATTTCGTCCTGCCGAACCATGCCGAGTTCGGAACGCGCCCGCTCCTCGACCGCTTCGAACCCCTGCTTCAGGTCCTGCACTTCGGCGTCCAGTGCGGCATTGCGACGCTTGAGCTTGTCGTTCTGATCCTTCTGCGCGCTGACCTGACGATCCAGATCCCACACGCGCAGCCAGCCGCCGCGCCCCAGCCAGAGCGGATACTGGAGAATGACGATCAGAAACGCCAGCACCGCCGCAAGGACGCGCATGGCTCAGGCTCCGTGGCCGCAATAGAAGAAACTTCGCGGGCGGGGCAGCAACCCCGCCCTTGACCAAAGGGGCGCACGTTCAAAACGGCGCTCCCTTTGGAAACCCTGAATTCGGAACCACGCACCAAGAGCGCGGGGGATCACAAGCGCTACCCGTGCGTGGAGCCCGGTCACGCCTATCCGCGCAACTGGTAGAACGCGTCGCGGCCGGGGTAGCTCACGGCATCGCCGAGATCTTCCTCGATGCGCAGCAACTGGTTGTACTTGGCGATGCGGTCGGAACGCGACAGTGAGCCGGTCTTGATCTGCAGCGCGTTGGTGCCGACCGCGATGTCGGCGATCGTGGTGTCCTCGGTTTCACCGGAACGATGCGAAATCACCGAGGTGTAGCCGGCGCGCTTGGCCATCTCGATGGCAGCGAACGTCTCGGTCAAAGTCCCGATCTGGTTCACCTTGATCAGGATGGAATTGGCGATACCGAGCTGGATGCCCTCGCGCAGAATCTTGGTGTTGGTGACGAAAAGGTCATCGCCAACCAGTTGCACGCGCTTGCCGAGTCGCTCGGTGAGGCCGCGCCAGCCTTCCCAGTCGGATTCGGCCATGCCGTCCTCGATGGAGATGATCGGGAATTTCTCGGTCCAGTTGGCGAGGAAGTCGGTGAAGCCAGCGGCAGACAGTTCCAGCCCTTCCCCATCCAGCTTGTACTTGCCGTCCTTGTAGAACTCGGAACTGGCGCAGTCCAGCGCGATCACCACATCGGCGCCCGGCTGATAGCCGGCCTTGTCCACGGCTTCCAGGATGTACTGAATGGCCGTTTCGTGATTCTGCAGGTTAGGGGCGAAACCGCCCTCATCACCGACCGTCGTGGACAGTCCTTTCGACTCCAGCAGTTTCTTCAGCGCCTGGAACACTTCGGCGCCGCAGCGCAGCGCTTCACGAAAGCTCTGCATGCCGACCGGCACGATCATGAATTCCTGCATGTCCAGGCTGTTGTTGGCGTGCGCGCCACCGTTGATGACATTCATCATCGGCACCGGCATCTGCATCGGCCCGGATCCCCCGAAATAACGGTACAGCGGCAGACCCGACTCTTCCGCGGCGGCCTTGGCGACCGCCATGGACACGGCCAGCAGCGCATTGGCGCCAAGGCGGCTCTTGGTCTCCGTTCCATCGAGATCGATCAGGGTGTGATCGATGAAACTCTGCTCCTGGGCATCCAGTCCCATGATGGCTTCGGAAATTTCCGTGTTGATGTTCTCCACGGCCTGCAGGACGCCCTTGCCGCCGTAGCGGTTGTTATCCTTGTCGCGCAATTCCAGCGCTTCGCGGCTGCCGGTCGAGGCGCCCGACGGCACCGAGGCACGGCCCATCACACCGGATTCGATCAACACATCGGCTTCCACGGTAGGATTGCCCCGCGAATCCAGAATTTCCCTTGCCACTACATCGACGATTGAACTCATTTTTTCGTCCTGTTCTGTCTATAGACCGTGTTGCTCGATAAGGGCTGTCGCCCTTGCCTCCCCTGCTCGACTCCGCCTGCGCTGAGCCGCCCTGCCACTGCCCGCCATCAACGTTCAATCAGCGCGCTGCGCCCATGTTCTGTTCGATGAAACCTTTGCGTTTCACCAGTGCATCGATGTCCCGCAACGTTTCCAGCAGTTCTGCCATCAGCGACAGCGGCCAGGCGTTCGGTCCATCCGACAGCGCATTGTCCGGATCGGGATGCGTCTCCATGAACAGTCCTGCGACGCCCGTCGCCACGGCGGCACGCGCCAGGGCCGGCACGAATTCGCGCTGACCGCCGGAGACCGTGCCCTTGCCGCCCGGCAACTGCACAGAGTGCGTCGCGTCATAGACGACCGGACACCCCGTATCACGCATGATGGCCAGCGAGCGCATGTCGGATACCAGATTGTTGTAACCGAAGGATGCACCTCGTTCGCACACCATGATCTGGTCGGCATTTCCGCTCGCGAGTGCCGCAGCGCGGGCCTTCTCCACCACATGGACCATGTCGCCCGGGGCAAGAAACTGCCCCTTCTTGATATTGACCGGCTTGCCCGCCGATGCGGCCGCTTCGATAAAGTCGGTCTGACGGCACAGGAACGCCGGCGTCTGAAGAACGTCGACGACGCTGGCTACCGCTGCAATTTCGCCGATGTCATGGATATCAGTCAGCACCGGCACGCCGATGTCGCGCTTTACATCAGCCAAGATCTTCAATCCGCCGTCGATTCCGGGACCGCGATAGGACTTGCCCGAACTGCGATTGGCCTTGTCGAAAGACGACTTGTAGATGAAGGGAATGCCGAGCTTCGACGTGATCTCCTTCAACCGACCCGCCGTTTCCATCGCCAGTTCGCGCGATTCGATCACACAGGGCCCGGCAATCAGGAAGATCGGCTGGTTGAGGCCTACTTCAAACCCGCAGAGTTTCATGCAGCCACAGCAGGCTTGTTCCGCACCGACTGGCGCTGGAGAGCCGCTTGAATGTAAGCCTTGAAGAGCGGATGGCTAGCGCGCGGCGTCGAAGTGAATTCCGGATGGAACTGCACGCCGATGAACCACGGGTGCGCCGGCAACTCGATCATTTCGCACAACTGCTCAGCCTGTGTCAGGCCGGAGACGCGCAGCCCCTTGTCCTTGAGTCGATCCAGGTACTGGTTGTTGACCTCGTAGCGATGACGATGTCGTTCATTGATGACGTCCGTTCCGTAGACCTCGCGCGCCTTGCTGCCCGGCTCAAGCAGCGCGGCCTGTGCGCCCAGTCGCATGGTGCCGCCCATGTTGGATTTTTCCGTGCGATGCTCGATCTTGCCGTCACGATCCTGCCACTCGGTGATCAGCGCGATCACCGGATGCGGGGTATCGGCATCGAACTCCGTGGAATTCGCCCCGACCAGACCGCAGACGTTGCGCGCGTACTCGATCACGGCCAGTTGCATGCCGAGACAGATGCCAAGGTAGGGAATGCTGTTTTCGCGGGCCAACTGAATCGCCTTGATCTTGCCTTCCACGCCGCGCTTGCCGAATCCGCCCGGAACGAGAATGGCATCGATGCCATCGAGGGCCGCCGTGCCGTCTCGTTCGACATCCTCGGAGTCGATGTAGCGGATATTGACCTTGCTGCGCGTGTGAATGCCGGCGTGGTAAAGCGCTTCGATCAGCGACTTGTACGATTCGGTCAGGCCGACATACTTGCCGACCATGGCGATGGTGACCTCGTGTTCCGGATGCTCGAGCGCATAGACCAGGTTCTCCCACACCGACAGATTGGCCGGCTTGGCGAGGATATCCAGTTTGTGGCAGACGATCTCGTCCAGCATCTGCTCGTGCAGCATCATCGGTATCATGTAGATCGAGTCGGCATCCCAGACCGAAATGACCGCTTCGCCCTGCACGTTGGTAAAGAGTGCGATTTTTTTGCGCTCTTCATCGGGCAAAGGACGATCGGTACGGCACAGCAGCACGTCGGGTTGGATGCCGATTTCGCGAAGTTCCTTGACCGAGTGCTGGGTGGGCTTGGTCTTGATCTCGCCGGCCGACTTGATGAACGGCACCAGCGTGAGATGCACGTAGCAGACATTGGTGCGGCCGAGTTCCATGCCCATCTGGCGAATCGCCTCGAGGAAAGGCAGCGATTCGATGTCGCCCACTGTTCCGCCCACCTCGACGATCGCGACATCCGCATCGCCAGCGCCCCGAGCGATGAAAGTCTTGATTTCATCCGTGATGTGCGGGATGACCTGGACGGTGCGCCCGAGATAGTCACCGCGGCGTTCCTTCTTGATCACCGATTCGTAGATCTGGCCGGTGGTGAAGTTGTTGGACTTCTTCATCCGTGCCGACTGGAAGCGCTCGTAGTGGCCGAGATCGAGGTCGGTTTCAGCGCCGTCTTCGGTGACGAAGACCTCTCCATGCTGGAACGGACTCATGGTGCCGGGGCCGACGTTGATGTACGGGTCCAGCTTGATCATCGTCACCCGGATGCCGCGTGATTCGAGGATGGCGGCAAGGGAAGCGGCGGCTATCCCCTTCCCCAGTGAGGAAACTACGCCGCCCGAAACAAACACATATTTTGTCATTGCATTACACGGGGTTGGAATAGCAAATTTTACAACGAAACACGGATTCCAAGGAAGCGTCCGCGCCGCGAAAACGGTCGGCGCACCAAAAAAATGCACGGCAAGCGAAAAAATCCAAGCTTCATCAGCGCCGAATCCCGCGCACTGATCCGCTCATTGCCAATCCGGAGCGGATTTCTTCAACGACCGATGAAATTCGCCTTGCGTTTTTCCAGAAATGCAGCCACGGCTTCTGCGTGGTCGGCAGTTTGCTGAACCTGAGGCTGAGCCATCTGTTCCAGGGCGAGATAATCCTCGAAGCTGGAATTGTCGCTGGCGGCGAACATGGCCTTCGACATGGCTACAGCGAAAGTGGGGCCGGATGCCATTTCCGCCGCCAGTGCCTTGGCCGCCTCCATGACCGACCCCGGCTTTACAACCTCGTCCACCAGCCCCATCTGAAAGGCTTCGGTGCCGGACAGGACTCGCGCGGAGTACACCAGTCGCTTGGCCTGCCCCATCCCGATGCGTCGCGTCAGGAACCAGATCGCCGCGCCATCGGCAGCCAGTCCGACCTTGTGGTGCGCACAGACGAACTTGGCATCTTCGGCTGCCACGACGAAATCGCAGGCCAGCGCGTAACTCCAACCGATGCCGGCCGCCGGTCCTTCGACTGCGGCAATGACCGGTTTGTCCAACCGGAATACAGAACGAATGCCACGATGCGCACCCCATGCGAGTTTCCGACGGCCGGTTCCAACGTCCTTGCC
>CANIIN010000249.1 GCA_947467405.1 Betaproteobacteria bacterium
AGGCAAGGAAGGCCGGGTCCCAGTGCCGGTGGCGCAGTGCCAGCCGGCTGAGGTCTTCCTTGGCATTGGGGGTATACACCGTGACGACATGGAAATCAGCGTATTCCGCCGTGATCACGCGGCCTTCGTCGGCGCTGTCGCGTTCCAGTTCGTCGGCAAACTGGTAGCGGTTGGTGAAAGACTTCGGGAATCCGTTGGTGACTTTCAGCGGCTCCTGCTTGGAGAAGATCGCGGTGCCCGAGTAGCCCTTTTTCACCGCGGAGTTCCAGTACTCGTGGTAGCCGGGCAGGTCGATTTCGACCTGCCCGCGTTCGGCCTTGGTTTCCTGCAGGCACAGGATGTCCGGCTTGTGCTCGGCCAGGAAGGACTGGAAGGTGCCCTTCCTCAGCACGGCGCGAATGCCGTTGACGTTCCAGGAATAGACTTTCATGCGGAATCTCCGGGGTGATGCAGGGATGCTTCAAAGAGCGCGACCGGGGCAGTCAGGCCCCGATGGCGTTAGTGGTGGTGTGGGTGATTGCGCGGAGATCCGCTTCAGTGCTTGATCTTCGGGCCATGGCCGGTTGCGCGGCCTCAACGCCCTCATCGTCATCACGTCGGCCTCATACACGCCGCAGTCGATCCAGCGCCGCGTCCAGTGTCTCATCCCGCTTCGCAAAACAGAATCGCACCGCGTGTCGTTGTTCCGGCTGGATATAGAACGCCGATACCGGAATCGCCGCCACGCCCACCGAGGTGGTCAGTCGTCGCGCGAAGGTTTCTTCGGGCTCGTTGCTGATGGCCGAATAGTCCACTACCTGAAAGTACGTTCCGGCGCAGGGCAGCAGCTTGAAGCGCGACCCGTCGAGGCCGGCGCGGAAGTGGTCGCGCTTGGCCTGGTAGAACGCCGGCAACTCGAGGTAGGGCGCCGGGTCCTGCAGATAGCCGGCCAGCGCATGCTGCATCGGCATCGATACGGCGAAGACGTTGAACTGGTGCACCTTGCGGAATTCGGCGGCCAGCGATGCTGGCGCGCAGCAATAGCCGATCTTCCAGCCGGTGGCGTGAAAGGTCTTGCCGAAGGATGACACCACGAAGCTGCGCTCGGCCAGGACCGGACGCCGCGCCATGCTCTGGTGCTCGCGGCCGTCGAAGATGATGTGTTCGTAGACTTCGTCCGACAGAATCACGATGTCGGTGTCGCGCACGATGGCTTCCAGTGCGTCCAGGTCTTGCGGTGCGAGCACCGCTCCGCACGGATTGTGCGGCGTGTTGAGGATGATCATGCGCGTGCGTGTCGTCACCGCCGCGGCGACCCGATCCCAAGGCACCGAGTAATCGCCGCCACGCAGCGACACCGGAACCGGCGTGCCGCCGGCCAGCCGAATTGCCGGCACGTAGCTGTCGTAGGCCGGTTCGAGAATGATCACTTCATCGCCGGGATGCACGGCGGCGAGAATGGCGGTGAGCAGCGCCTGCGTGGCGCCGGCGGTGACGGTGATGTCGGTGTCGGCGTTATAGCGATACCCGTAGCAGCGTTCCACCTTGGCGGCGATGGCTTCGCGCAGCGCCGGCAGGCCCGTCATGGGTGCGTACTGGTTGTGCCTGGCGCGCATGGCCTCGGTCACCAGCGCCTGCAGGCGCGCATCGCATTCGAAATCGGGAAAGCCCTGGCCGAGGTTGATGGCCTGGTGCTGCACGGCCAGTTGCGACATCACGGTGAAGATGGTGGTGCCCACGTCGGGCAGGCGGGAGGGGAGATGAGGTGTCATGGTTCGTTGGCCGTCAGTATCGGCTGGCCGCGGATGAACGCGGAAAGCGCGGATCAAGGACAAATTCTGGTGCTTGTTTTCGATGGGTACTGATCATTACATGGTCTGCGCAACAAGTGGGGTGGTGCTTGCAGAGCAAGGACTGGTGCGGATTTCCGAGCATTTCCCAACGTAAAATGGGCGCCCCATATCCTTGCTCGGCAGGCCTCTTGTCCGCGCTTTCCGCGTTCATCCGCGGCGCATCCTCATGATCGCAGCGCAGCCTCGCGGCCACGCTTCACGTCGATGCCGCCCAGCATCAAGAGGCCCAGCACGAAGAACGCGCCGGTCACCAGCATGGCGAGGCGATGGTCGCCGCCGGACACCCAGGTCACGATGCCGTAGGTCAACGGGCCGATGATGGAGGAGAACTTCACTGCCAGGCCCCACAGGCCGAAGAACTCGGCATGGCGGTCTTCCGGGCTGAGGTAGCCGACCAGCGCGCGTCCGGCCGACTGCGAGGAACCGAGGCAGATGCCGGCCAGGTTGGCGGCGATCCAGAACGAGCCGCGCGTTTCCGACTGCCAGGCGATGAGCGTCATGGCGATCCAACCCACCAGCGTGAAGGCGACCGTGCGCACATGGCCGAGGCGATCCTGCACATGGCCGAAGGCGAACGCCCCGGCAGCCGCGGTGATATTCACCACCAGGATCAGCATGATGGTGTCCTGGGTCGAGAAACCCAGCGCCTGTTCGGCATAGATTGCCGCCAACGCGATCACGGTCTGGATGCCGGCCTGGTAGAACACAATGCACAGCAGGAAACGGCGCAGGTCGCGATAGTGGGCGGCGTGCGAAAAGGTGCGCGCCACGCGCGCCCACGCCTCGCGCATGAAGCCCTTGCCCCCAGTCGTCGACGTTGCGGCCGGTCTGGCACGTTCCTTCAGGAACAGGAAGGTCGGCAGGCTGGCCAGTGCGAACAGCGCCGCCGTGATCAGCATGGTGGCCGGCACGAACTGCGCGGCGGGTTGGCCGGCGGCCTGCGCATGGCTGACCCAGGCCAGGCACGCGCCCAGCGACACCAGTCCGCCGAGGTAGCCGAGGCTCCAGCCCCAGCCCGAAATCCTGCCGATGGCTTCGCCCTCGGCCAGCTCCGGCAGGAAGGCGGCGATCACATTCTCGCCGGTGCCGAAGAAGAAATTGGACAGGGCCACCAGCACGATGGCCAGGACCACGTCGCCCGGGCCGGCGAAAGACAGGCCGGCTGTGAACACGATGCAGCCGACGGTGGTCAGTGCCAGCACACGCTTCTTGGCGGCGTGCGCATCGGCCCATGCGCCGACGAAAGGCGCCGTCACCATGATGGCGGCATAGGACACCGACAGCGCCGCGGTCCAGGCGAAGGTGGCCCAGGCCGCTTTGCCCGCAATGCCCGACACGAACCAGGCGTTGAAGATGGCCGTGATGACCACCGTGGTGTAGCCGGAGTTGGCGAAGTCATACATCGCCCAGCCGACCACTTCTTTCGCCTGCACGTCGCCGGCGAGGTTGCTGGGGGATGTCACGAAAGTCTCCTGCGTGCGAGGTGCCGGGAACCGGCCGGACAACGGGCAAGCCACACCATGACTGCCATGGCGCGCTCAGGAAGAACGGGGCTGACCTTTTGTGTCGCGCATGCGCTTGTTGGCGCGCGCCTCGAAGGCCTTCAATGCCAGATGCGTACCCCATCCGATGATCACGGAGCCGATCAGGAAGGCGGCATAGGCATAAGGCCAGGCGATGCTGTATTCCTTGGTCATCATCGAGAATTCCGACATTCCGCCGATGCCGGCCAGAATGTTGATTGGCATGAAGATGATGCTGAGACTGGTCAGCTTGGACACGCGCTTGTTCTGGTTGATGTTGATGAAGCCGACCGTGGCGTCCATCAGGAAGTTGATCTTGCCGAACAGGAAGGTCGTGTGGCCATCCAGTGACTCGATGTCGCGCACGATTTCGCGCGCTTCCTCGTGCTGTTCCGGGGACAGCGATTTGCCGCGCATCAGGAACGACAAAGCGCGGCGCGTATCCAGCACATTGCGGCGGATGCGTCCGTTCAAGTCTTCGCCACGGGCGATCTCCGACAGGATCTGTGCTGCGGCATCGTCGGTGACCTGTGGGTTCAGCACGCGCTTGCTGACCGTTTCGAGTTCAGCGTAGACGTCCTCCAGCGCATCGGCGGAATACTCCGCGTCGGCGGCGTAGAGGTCGAGCAGCACGTCCTTGCCCTCGGTCACATAGCCGGGCTGGGTGCGGGCCCGCAGGCGCTGCAGACGGAACACCGGCAGCTCTTCCTTACGCACCGAGAACAGGATGTCCCGGTGCAGGATGAATGCCACGGCGATGTTCTGCGCCGCGTTCTCGGCGTCGAGCAGGAAGTCCGAGTGGAGATGAATCTCGCCGTTGTCCTCGACGTAGAAGCGCGCGCTGGCCTCCAGATCGGTCAGGCTGTCCGGGTCCGGGAGATCAAGGCCGAAGAATTCGCCCACCCAGTAGCGCATTTCCGCGGATGGGGCGACCAGGTCCACCCAGATGGGCTTGCAGCCGGCCAGATCCGTCCTGTTCGCCACCTTGACCTGTCGCAGCCGGCCATCATGCAGCTCGAAGACATTGAGTGACACCTTGTTGCTCTGGTGGCTCGACGCGTTGATCAGTTCCTCGCGCACGTCGTCCAGCAGCAACAGCAGGATGCTGTCGAGATGATCGACGCGGATCTGCTCCCAGGCCAGCAAGCGGTCTTCCGGCGACATGGCTTCCAGGATTCGCGCCACATCGGTTGCATCCAGGCGGTTGAGCAGTTGACCCAGTTCGCCCAGGTTCTGCCTTTGCACGATGTTCTCGACCAGCCTGTGCTTGGGCATTTCCTGGCGATTCACCAGGTTTTCGACCAGCCGGTGACGCGAGAGCAGGCGCTGCGCCTCGTTCAGGTGCTCGGTCAGGCGGTCGAATTCCGAGTTGTTGGGTTGAGTCAATTGGATTCCATCATTGAAATGCTGCAGTCACGCCAAGGATAGCCGAAGCTTGCTATGAATCGCTACCTGTAAAAGGGCAAAAATGAATTGCAATGGGGCCGTATTGCAATACCGACAGACGAGCCCGATGGACAGAATTTATTTGGCAGGGTGCGCATTCTGATGGTGCCCGGGCGAAGCGAAGTGTATAGGGCTAAGATCCGGCGGAGGGTTCGGCACCACGGAGCGAGGCGGGGCAAGGGCCATTTTCAAGAAGTTTCATCAAGGGGAGAGAGCATGCTGAACGAGTTCAAGCAGTTTGCAATGCGCGGCAACGTGGTCGACCTGGCGGTCGGCGTCATCATCGGCGCGGCCTTCGGCAA
>CANIIN010000250.1 GCA_947467405.1 Betaproteobacteria bacterium
AGGCGCACCTCACATCCATTCTCGTGCCGGAACCTTCCAGCGGCGCCAATCTGTTTTCGTTCTACAGCGATTCCAAACCGTTGCGCATGCTCAGCCGTCCGGTTGTCCTGGGCGAAGGCGCCGGCGATCTCATTCCAGCGCATGCCGAACTGGTCAAGGTTGACACCATGTTCGGCAAGGGGCCGCATATCCTGAACAAGTTGAAGGAGGGGCTGGATGCGGCTTACGACGGCGAGACCGGCCCTGGCGGCCGTCCGGTATTGATTGACTGCTGTCCGATGCTGGGTGTGCTGTCCCTGTCGGGCATCTTTGCTTCCGAGCGTGTGCTGATCCCGATCTCGACCGACTTTCTCGCCCTGCGTGGCGCGCTGCAACTCGAGAACACGCTGCGCGCGTTGGAGCATGTGCTGAAGAATCGTGTCGAGCGCCGCTATCTGCTGACGCGATTTGATGCGCGTCGCCGCATGTCGCACGACATCGCAGCGCAATTGCAGGAGCGCTTCGGTTCAGAGCTGTGCCAGACGCGCATCACGGAGAATGTGTCGGTCGCCGAAAGTCCCGCCAAGGGCCGGGACATCTTCAGGCACGCACCGGACAGCAGGGGCGCGAAGGATTACGAGGCGCTGCTGGAAGAGTTGCTGGGTGGGGGATTTCTGCAGGCATGAAGCGGGCCCGCGCTGCGCTTACTTGCTGATCAACGAAACCACTTCCTCGAAGGTGATGGGCGAGGTCTTGCGACTGCCCGTGGCAATGCACGACTCGAGAATTTCGCAATGTGTATACATCTGCCGCAGCTTGCGGACTGCGTCTGCCTCATCGCGGCCGTGAATGGACAGGTTGTCGACCACCAATCCATGGCGGGCGCGGATCTTGAAGTTGTACTTGAGGGTGGTATTTTGCAAGTTACTCTCCCCACATCAATGCCTTAGCCCACATATAGCATGAGAAAATCAAAATCGCAACCTAAGGGACTGATAAGTGTGGTTTTTGTCCGCGTGTGTGTCAACACGGCCTGCCGACCTATTCGGGCAGAGTCTGCTGCGCGTGATGAGAGCCGGCGTGCAGGATCCCGTTATCGGTCAGCTTGAGAACGCAATAAAGCGGATTGGGGCGGGTGTTAGAATTGGCCCGCAAATGTCCCGATCTGATGCCTAACCCCCCGCTTTCCTCCCCCCCGGCTTCGCTGACGTCAGGTCATGTCGACCGAGTCTGATGAATTCGTCATCCGGGGCGTCACCACCTCGGGCAAGACTTTCCGCCCCAGTGACTGGGCTGAGCGCCTGTGCGGTGTCATGTCCGCCTTCGGACGCGAACGCCACCTCGAATATTCCCCGTACGTCCAGCCCGTCAATTCCGGTGGCGTGAATTGTGTCGTCGTGAGCAAGTCCCTGCAGGATATCGAGCCCATGGCGTACAACTTTCTTTTGAATTTCGCCAAGGACAACGAGCTTGAAGTGCGTCCCGGCAGGGCGCCGAGTCGGGATGAAGATCCCGCCTCGGCGACGGGAGCGGGCCCCGGGTCCTGAAGGAGGGCGCCAGCCGCGGTCACCATTCGCATTCGCAGTGCCAATAAAAAAAGCGGACCTCAGTCCGCTTTTTTTATTGGGGCAGGGGTGCCGGATCAGGCAGCCGCCGCCATGCCCTTCAGTTGTGCTGCAAGGCGGCTCTTGTGGCGGGCGGCCTTGTTCTTGTGAATGATCTTCTTGTCGGCAATCCGGTCCAGTACGCTGACCGACTCCTGATAAATCTTGGATGCTGCAACCTTGTCGCCGGCAAGAATGGCTTTTTGCACGTTCTTGATGGCGGTACGAAGCGTGGAACGCTGCGACGCGTTGTGCTGGCGACGTACTTCGGATTGGCGGGCGCGCTTGCGTGCCCCTGCGGTATTGGCCATGAAATTCCTCGTGAGCCCATTGGATAACGGGGGTGGGCGATGTGACAGTGTGTGCGTCCAAACGACAGGAACGCAACTGTAAAAACAACAGCCAAGAATAATAACGGCTAAGACGCTAATAAGCAAGTGGATTCGGGGTGTGCGTGGGATGGGGCAACATATAATGCCGACATGACTGAACCTCAGGAACGCCCCCCTGGTCCGCAGACCGAATCCCGCGAGGCTCGCGGCGGGCGCAGCCTGCTGGGCGCGCTGGCGACGGTCAGCAGCATGACCCTGATATCCCGGATTCTGGGATTTGTCCGGGATTCGGTCATTGCCCGCCTGTTTGGCGCTGGCATGGTCACGGACGCCTTTTTCGTTGCCTTCCGCATTCCCAACCTGTTGCGGCGATTGTTTGCCGAGGGGGCCTTTTCGCAGGCTTTTGTGCCCATCCTGGCCGAATATCGGACTCGGCGCGGGGATGAGGAAACCCGCCTGCTGGTCAATCGCACGGCGACCATGCTGACGCTGGCGCTGTTTGTCGTCAGCGTGCTGGGCATGCTGGCCGCGCCGGCCATCCTCTACGTGAGCGCACCCGGATTCTCCGCGGACCAGGCGAAGTTCGACCTGACCGTTTCCATGCTGCGAGTGACCTTTCCGTACATCCTGTTCATTTCGCTGGTGTCGCTGTCCGGCGGCATCCTGAACACGTGGGGACGATTTGCCGTGCCGGCGTTCACGCCCACGCTCCTGAACGTGGCGATGATTCTTGGCGCCGTGGTGGCCGCGCCGTATTTCGATCCCCCGGCGATGGCGCTGGCCTGGGCGGTGCTGGCGGGCGGCGTCCTGCAACTGTCATTGCAGATTCCGGCGCTGGCCCGAATCGGCATGTTGCCGCGCCCCAACCTGTCGCTGTCCGACCCGGGCGTGCGGCGCGTGCTCACCCTGATGGGGCCGGCAGCGCTGGGCGTGTCGGTGAGTCAGGTCAGCCTGATCATCAACACCGTCTTTGCTTCCTTCCTCGAAACCGGCAGCGTGTCGTGGCTGTATTACGCCGATCGCCTGATGGAGTTTCCGACCGGTTTGCTCGGTGTGGCCCTGGGGACCGTGCTGCTGCCCAGTCTGTCGAAGTACCACTCCCAGTCAGACCACCAGCAATATTCCAAACTGCTGGATTGGGGCCTGCGGCTCACCCTGCTGCTGGCGCTGCCCTCGGCGCTGGCACTGGCCATCCTGGCAGTTCCGTTGATCGGCACCCTGTTTCACTACGGCCAGTTCAGTGTCAACGATGTCTACATGACGCGCCAGGCGCTGATGGCTTACAGCGTCGGACTGACCGGCCTGATTCTGGTCAAGGTGCTGGCGCCGGGCTTTTATGCGCGCCAGAACATCCGCACGCCGGTGCGCATTGCCATCGTCACGCTGATCATGACGCAGGTCCTGAACGCCGTATTCATCACCCATCTGCAACATGCCGGACTGGCGCTGGCGATCGGTCTCGGGGCATGCCTGAATGCGCTGCTGCTGTACAGGAAGTTACGGCAATATGGCATCTATGATCCGCAACCTGGGTGGCTGGTCTTCACATCCAAGCTGGCTTGTGCGTTGCTCGCCATGGGCCTTGCGCTGCAATGGGCGATGGGGCCGCAGCAATGGTGGTTGACCTCTCCTGCGGGCATCCGGGTGGCCGGATTGTGCGGGCTGGTGCTGTTGGGAGTGATGGTCTACTTCCTTGTGCTGTGGCTGCTGGGTTTCAGGATTCGTGATTTCCAGAGGCGGACTGCGTGAACATGACGGCTGATCTTCAGCGTTTTGCAGAGTTGGTGACGCGCGACCAGTTCGATCTGGCCGAGGTCAGCCTGCTGCTTGCGCAGGACGCCTATCCGAACCTGGATGTCAGCGCGGCCCAGGCCAGCATCGAGCACATGGTGAGCGTCGTGAAGGAGCGTCTGCCGGAGGACGCCTTCGCCGAGCAGCGCATCCAGGCCCTCAATCACTATCTGTTCGATGAACTCGGATTCGTTGGCAACAACGACGATTATTTTGATCCCCGCAACAGCTACCTGAACGATGTCCTGGAACGCCGTACCGGAATTCCCATCACCCTGTCGATTCTGTACATCGAACTGGCGCGGCGCCTTGCGCTGACGGCGCATGGCATTTCGTTTCCCGGCCATTTCATGGTCAGCATTCAAGTCAGCCGCGGGCAACTGGTGCTGGATCCATTCAATCGCGCCGAGCCGCAGTCGGTCGCCGATCTGCGCCAGCGCCTCGCCAAGGTGTTGCCCAAGGCGGTGGCCGACCAGACTTCGCTTGATCCCTATCTCGCCGTTGCGACGCCGCGCGACATCATTGCGCGCGTTCTGCGCAATCTCAAGCACATCCATAGCAAGGCCGGACAGATCGAGTCCGCGCTGGCGGTCATGAATCGCATGCTCCTGGTCGTGCCGGAATCAGCCGAGGAATTGCGTGATCGAGGCATGTTGTACCGGCGGCTGGACTGCTTTCGGCCGGCGCTGTCCGATCTGCAGAATTACCTGCGACGTCGTCCCCAGGCGCCCGATGCGATCGATGTGCGCACCGCCATCGTCGAATTGCATCAGGCGGCCACGCGACTGCACTGAATGCCCCGGGTGCTGTTTGCGTGTCCCTCGGGCCAGGCTGGTCGAGCTCGGCCTTGGTGTTCCGGGCCTGTCCAAAAGCGGCTATAATTCAAAACCTTGCGTTTCTTGCCCGGTCCCGGGTCCCTTCCACATGATCGTTACGCACGGCCCCGGAGCCGTTCGCCCCGCTTCCCGCATTTCTGCCGTGACCATCGGCAACTTCGACGGGGTGCACACTGGACATCAGGCCATGCTGGCCCTGGTGACCGATGCTGCGCGAGCCCGCGGTCTGGAAACCTGCGTGCTGACCTTCGAGCCGCATCCGCGCGAATTGTTTTCCCCGCACGATGCACCCACTCGGCTGACGTCCCTGCGCGAAAAGCTCGAGCTTCTGGAAGCGAGCGGCATCGACCATACCCATGTCGTCCAGTTCACGCCGGAATTCGCATCGATGTCGCCGGAAGTGTTTGTCGAACGCCTGCTTGTCGGTACGCTGGGTGCGCGCTGGGTGCTGATCGGCGATGACTTTCGCTTCGGCGCCAAGCGTTCCGGGGATTTCGTGGCATTGCGCACGCTGGGGAAACATTTCGGTTTCGAA
>CANIIN010000251.1 GCA_947467405.1 Betaproteobacteria bacterium
TCCGCCGTCACCTTCTCGTCATAGGTGTACAGCACCGAATTTCCCCGCACGTCGACCTTGCGGTTGCCGTTCAGGTTCTTGCAGTCCCAGCAGTGCGTCGCGTCGGGGTAGAGGTTCCACTCCACGGGTGCGCCGGCGGCCTTGAGTTGCTCCAGTTTCGGAATGCAGTCGGAGGCGGGCGTTTCATTGTCCTGGCCGCCCATCAGCACCAGCAGCGGGCGGTCGATGTCGTTGTTCATGATTTCGTATGGCGTGCCGCCGGGCGGCTGCGTTCGAAAGCAGCCCGGGTACATGGACACCACGGCGTCAAAGCGTTGCCCGCCGTTCAGCGCTTCGCCCCACAGCTTGCTGCTGGCCAGCACGCCGACCATGGCGCCCCACGAATAGCCGGCCATGGCCACGCGCTTCGCGTCCACATAGGGCTGCTTTCGCAGGTGTTCGGCAGCTTGGAGTGCGTCGCGCACACCGCGCGTGAAGGTGACGCCGTTCTTTGCGCCCATGCACACGGTGTCGGTGTTGCGCGGGCCGAGGCTGTCCACCAGCAGCGCCACGTAGCCGCGCGACACGGCCTCGCGCGCCCAGTCGAGCATCGACTTGTTCTGCCAGCGTCCGTTGGGATTGCCCAGGCCGCCGCACTGATGCATGAGCACCAGTGCCGGGAAAGGGCCGGGGCCGTCGGGTTTGAAGAGCGCGAGGCTGGGGTTGGTGAAGGCGGTGAGGCGTGAGGGTTCGGTGGGGAAGTCGAGGTCTTTGGCGAGCGTGGCGCTGCGCAGAATGCCGGAGGATTGGGCTTGGGCGGACGGGGCCAGCGTTAATGAAACAAGGCAAATAAGGCAAATAAGGAGCGACCAAGCGGCGATCAGTGATGTCGTTCTAGAGACACTGGATTCCCGCTTTCGCGGGAATGACGGAGTCAATTGGCATTCACGCTTGTTCATTGCGGTCAGTGCGCCGTACGGATGAGTGAAAACCGCTCAACGTCGTCACGCAGTGTCCAGCCGTGCTTCACCCAGTAGGCCTTGGCCTGCGCGTTGTTGCGAAATACGTCGAGGTTGATGTGGAACACGTCGGCCGCGGCCAGCGCATCCAGGCAATGCTTGACCAGCCCGTTGGCGATGCCCTGGCGGCGGTGCGTGGTATCGACGGCCAGGTGCTGCATGAAGCCGCGCCGGCCGTCGTGGCTGGATTGCACGCAGCCGATCAGGAGGCCGTCGGTGAAGGCGACGAATGACAGGCCCGGATTGCGCTGCAGAAAGCGCGCCGTGTCTTTCGGCGAATCAGTGGCGCGGATCGACACGCCCGGCGTGCGCTTCATCAGGTCCAGCACCGCCGGGTAGTCGGTGATGGTCATGGGGCGGATGGTCCAGGCCATGAGTGTGACGCCCGGTCAGGGAAAGAATGCCAGGAACAGGAACACCGCGAACAGCACCAGGTGCACCGCGCCCTGCATCACCGTGGCCACGCCGCGCGACAGTGTCATCACCGAAATGGCCAGCGTGAGCCCGAGCAGCAGCATCTCCTTGTAGGGCAGCCCGAGCGTGAGTGGCAGTCCCAGCAGCAGCGCGGTGGCGGCCACGGCCGGGATGGTGAGGCCGATGGTGGCCAGCGCCGAGCCCAGCGCCAGGTTGAAGCTGGTCTGCATGTGGTTGCGCATCGCGGCGCGCACGGCGGCCCAGGTTTCCGGCAGCAGCACCAAGAGCGCAATGGCGATGCCGACCACGGCGCGCGGCGCCTTCAGCTTGACCACGGCGTCCTCGATGCCGGGGGCGAGCGTCTTGGCCAGCCCGACCACTGCCACCAGCGACACGAACAGCAGCGCCAGGCTGGCCAGCGCCATGGCGCTGGTGGGCGGCGTATGCAGGATCTCGGAATCGCCGGCGTCATCGTAGGGCAGGAAGTAATCGCGGTGGCGCACCGTCTGCACGAACACGAACACGCCGTACAGCAGCAGCGATACGATGCCCACGAACATCAGTTGCGTATTGGAGAAGGTCGGGCCGGTAGTGGTGGTGGTGAACGTCGGCAGCACCAGCGTCAGTGTGGTGAGCGTGGTCAGCACCGACAGCGCCGGCGTGGTGCCGTCCACGCGAAAATCCAGCGTGTGGTGGCGCATGGCGCCGCACAAGAGCGACAGCCCGATCACGCCGTTGCAGATGATCATCACCGTGGCGAACACGGTGTCGCGCGCCAGGGCGGCTGCCGAGTGCCCGCCGGAGAGCATGAGCGAGATGATCAGCGCCACCTCGATGACGGTCACTGCCAGCGCCAGTACCAGTGTGCCGAAGGGTTCGCCGACGCGCAGCGCGATGACTTCGGCATGGTGCACGGCGGCGATCACGGCAGCCATCAGCGCGACCAGGATCAGCGCCGTGGCGGCCCGGCCCGGCGTGCCGCCCCAGGCGCCGGCCAGGATCAGCATGGCGATGAGGGGGACGACCAGCGTCCAGGCCAGGGGCCCCAGAGCGGGACCCAAGGCGGCGCCCAATTTGCTGCTGAGCGGTGATGCTTTGTGTACGGGAGCGGTCATGGGCCAATCCTAGCCGGTATCGGCGGGGCCGTGTCTGCGACTGCGCGCCAGAGGGAAATGCCTTGTAGATGCCCATCTGGAGCCGATCTTCGGGCATGTAGTGGATGGGAAGGCGAGACGGCACGGGGAATCGTAGGCTATGTCACAACCATGCTATCCGCGCGTCATTCCCGCCGCATGTTCGACACTGAGCGGGAATCCAGCGTCGTTAAGCGAAAGTCACTGGATCCCCGCTTGGCCGTACCTCGAAACTTCGGCCTCCGGCTTCGTTTTCGCGGGGATGACGGACTTCGATTTTCCATTTTCCTGATCGCACAAGTGGCGGTTCAGAGATTGCCGCGATCCTCGCGCATCATGGCGGCGGCCTTCTCGGCGATCATCATGATCGGGCCCGAGGTGTTGCCGTTGATGAGCGTAGGCATGATGGAGGCGTCGGCCACGCGCAGCCCGCGTACGCCGCGCACACAGAGGCGCGAATCGACCACCGCGTCGTCGTCGCTGCCCATGCGGCAGGTGCCGCTGACGTGCCAGTAGTTGCTGGCGTTGGCGGTGATGAAGGCATCCAGCTCGGCGCGCGTGCGCACGGCATCGCCGGGAAGGAGTTGCTTGCCGATGGTGGGGGCGAGCGGGCCACCCTGCACGATGTCGCGCATCATCTCCACGCCGCGTGCCAGCACGTCGCGGTCGCGGCGGTCGCTCAGGTAGCGGCCCTCGATGCGCATCGGCGCGGTGGGCGAGTTGGACGACAGCGACACTTCGCCGCGGCTCCACGGCCGACCCTGGTTCACGAACACCGAGAAGCCGTGTTCCTTGGGCAGCATCTTCAGCAAACCTTGATCGAATCGCCCGACCAGCGCGGGATTGATGAAGATCTGGATGTCCGGACAGGGCAGGCTTGAGTCGGTGCGCAGGAAGCCGCCGATCGGCGTGGGCAGTTGCGCGAGATAGCCGCTGCGCGCCAGCAGGTATTCCACGCCGCTGGCCGCGGCGCGCCACGGGTTGAGATAGCGATAGGCGGTGATGGGCTTCACGCAGGTCCAGGTGAGCTTCAGCGCGACGTGGTTCTGCAGGTTCGCGCCGACCTCGGGTGCGTGGGCCGCCACCTTGATGCCCAGCGCTTCGAGTTTGGCGGCGTGGCCGATGCCCGACAGCATGAGCAAGCGCGGCGACTGGATGGCGCCGGCCGAGAGCACGGTTTCGGTCGTGGCTAGCGCACTGCACGTCACGCCGTTCTGCGTGTATTCGCAGCCGGCCACGCGATCACCGTCTAGGATGAGCCGGGTGGCCAGCGCATTCGTGACCACAGTGAGGTTGGGGCGCTGCCGGGCCGGGCGCAGGTAGGAACTGGCGCTGCTGCTGCGCCGGCCGCGATGGATGAAGCTGTCGAAATAGCCCACGCCGTCGGATTGGCCGACGTTCAGGTCATCGACCACCGGCACGCCGGCCGCGCCGCAGGCGGCGAGAAAGGGTTCGCAGATTTCCAGGTCGGAGCGGCCGCGCGCGATCTTCACCGGGCCGGCGTCGCCATGCCAGTGGCTGGCGCCGCGCTCGTTGGTTTCGGATTGTCTGAAGTACGGCAGCACGTCGTCGAAGCCCCAGCCCGTGGCGCCCAGGTCGCGCCAGTGGTCGTAGTCCCAGGGCTGGCCGCGCGTATAGACCAGGCCGTTGATGGAACTGCCGCCGCCCAGCACGCGGCCCTGCGAGATGAACAGCTTGCGGTCCGCCATCTCGGGTTCGGCTTCGGTGGCCAGCGACCAGTTGAAGCGCGGTACGGTGGCGGTGATGGCCGTCGCGCCGGGGACGGCCAAGAGAGGGTGATTGTCCGCATCGCCCGCCTCCAGCAGCACCACGCGGCAGGCCGGGTCTTCGGAGAGTCGCGCCGCCAGCACGCAGCCGGCGGTGCCGCCGCCGACGATCAGATAGTCGCAGGCGTGAGTCGGTCGGGAGGGAGTCATGGTTTAATCAGGCAAGGCGGTTGAAAGTAATTTCCGGCGAGGTGATCATGCAAACATTGTCGTCGATTGTGGGTGATGTGTTTTCAACCGCCACAGAATCAGGGGGGCAAGGGGGATCGTATCCCCCTTTTCGAATAATCAGTTAAGCGACAAGAGCAAATGCGGCCTGCTGATCAGCCCGCGGTCAATCGAACATTCAAGGAGAGACAATGGAAAAGCGTGCAATCGGCAATTCGGGACTGAAGGTGTCGTTGATCGGTCTGGGCTGCAACAACTTCGGCGCGAGGATGGATATCGCCGCTTCCAAGCCTGTCATCCACAAGGCGCTGGACCTGGGCATCGACTTCTTCGACACGGCCAACATCTACGGCTCGCCCACCGGCGCGTCGGAAACCATCCTCGGCCAGGTGCTGGGCGATCGGCGCAAGGACATCGTGCTGGCGACCAAGTGCGGCAAGCAGATGAGCGCCGCCGGCGCGCTGAAGGGCGGATCGCGCAGCACCATCATCACCGCGACGGAAGATTCGCTGCGGCGGCTCAAGACCGACTACA
>CANIIN010000252.1 GCA_947467405.1 Betaproteobacteria bacterium
CGCGATTGGCCACATTGCCGGATGTGCCCAACGCCAGCGAAGCGGGCGTACCCGGTTACGTCGCGGGATACCTCCTCGCGCTGCTCGCGCCGACCGGCACCCCGCGGGACATCATCAACCGCACCAGCAGCGAGATCGCCGCCGCCGTCAACACGCCGGAACTGAAAAAACTGTTCATCGATTCCGGCGGCGAGTCGGTCGGCTCGACCCCGGAGGCGCTGGCACAGCGGCTGGCGAACGACGCGCGCAAGTTTGCCGAAGCGGCACGCGCGGCGAAGCTTCAGCCGGAGTAACGCTTCGTCTCGGGGTAAGCACCCCTTGTAGACGTCCATCTGGCGCGGCTTTCCGGGCATTTCTCCCTGCTGTGAGCCCTCGCGTGAGCGGCCTGTCGCGCGCCGTCACTCCCTCCCCGGCATCAGTGAGGGAGGGCCGAGGTGGGGGCATGAACTCGCCCTGAATCCCCCATAAGGTTTCCTTAATCTTCGCCGCGCAACATGGCATCCAGATCAACCGACTGGAGCCCATCATGCGCATCCGAATCCTCGTACTGTCCACCCTGCTGGCTCTGAGCGGCGCGGCCTCGGCGCTCACGCCCGACGACGTGAAGTCGGCGCTGGCTGCTGAAGTCAAAGCCACCGACCCCGCCTTCAAGGATTTCTCCGCGCAGCGCGGCAATGTCTTCTTTCATGCCCGTCATGGCGGAGAGTGGAGCTGCGCGACCTGTCACACCGAATTGCCGGCCGCCAGCGGCCAGCACACGGTGACGAAGAAGCCCATCCGTCCGCTGGCGCCGGCCGCGAACGCCGAGCGCTTCACCAATCAGGACAAGGTCGACAAGTGGTTCAAGCGCAACTGCAACGATGTCGCCAAGCGCGCCTGCACGGCGCGGGAAAAGGGCGACCTGCTGGCCTACCTGATGTCCGTCAAGCCCTGACTAGTCACCCAGGACAAAGGAACTGACATGAAAACATTCATTCGCTCAATTTCCCGCGGCTTGCCGCGGGGTTCAGATGTTGGGGTTTCCAAAGGGGCGTCGACCCTTTGGTCAAGGGCGGGATCAATAGCCCGCCCGCGAAGTCCATTTAACCTTGAATCACTGCGTACCGCGGCGTTGATGACCGGCACGGCGCTGGTCGCCGCGCTGTTCATGGCCGAGGCAGCGCACGCCGACGGCAAGCGCTTCGGGCCGTACCCGGACGTGTACACGCAGGAATGCGCGTCCTGCCATGTGGCCTATCCGCCCGAGCTGATGACCAAAAAGGGCTGGGCAACCATCACCTCGACGCTGGACAAGCACTTCGGCACGGATGCCAGCGTGGATGCGAAGACGCGCGCCGCGCTGGACGGCTTCCTCGCCAGCCGCGCCGCCACGCGCGAGCGCAATGCCCCGTCCGAGCCCAGCGCGCGGCTCACGCGCACAGCGTGGTTCGCCAGCGAACACGGCAGCACGCCGCCGGCAAAGACGTCGTTTGCCAACTGTGCCGCCTGCCACACGCAGGCCGAGAAGAATGATTACAGCGAGCGCGGCATCAAGGTGCCGACGAAATAGGGGGACACATCCCCCTATGAATCCCTGCTTCAGATCAATCAGCAGGAACGCCTGCCGGTTATTCGCGTAAAGGAGACTGAGATCATGGAAACGACTGCAATGAATAGCCAATCCACGCCGGCCGGCGGCAAGCCGACCCACATTCGCATCCTGGTGTGGGATGTGCCGGTGCGCGTCTTCCACTGGGCGCTGGCCGGGAGTTTCATCACCGCCTTCGTCACCGCCGAATCCGAGGCGTTCCGCAACGTGCACGTGGTGAGCGGCTACCTGATGCTGGCGTTGATCGTGTTTCGCGTGGTGTGGGGTTTCGTCGGTACGCGTCATGCACGTTTCAGCGACTTTGTTCGCGGCCCGGGTGCGGTGGTCAATTACGTGCGTTCGCTGATCAACGGCAATCCCGAGCATCACGTCGGCCACAATCCGGCCGGGGCGCTCGCCATCATCCTGCTGCTGCTCCTGGGCGTGGGCACGGTGGCCAGCGGCTGGATGAGCTTCAACGAGATCGGCGGCGACGCGCTGGGCGAACTGCACGAGGGCATCGCGACAACGATGCTGGCCGTGGTGGTGGTGCACGTGCTGGGGGTGATCGTGTCCAGCTTCCTGCATCGCGAGAACCTGTTGCGCTCCATGCTCACCGGCTACAAGGATGGTCCGCGCGAGGACGGCATCGGTCATCGCCGTGGCATCATAGCGATAGCGCTGGTCGCGGTGCTGGGCTGGTTCGGCTGGGGACTCACGCAGGGACAGTTCCCCGGATTGCTCGACGCCAACGCCGCCGCACAGCAGGCGCATCATGGCGAGAGCGGCGAACATGACGACGAAGATTAGACGGCCTTTGATCGCTGGCAAAACGAAAGGCTTTATTCCTGTCATTGTCGTTGTGACCCTTGGTACGTCATTCCCGCGAAGGCGGGAATCCAGTCAACGGCAAAAATCTCTGGATCCCCGCCTTCGCGGGGATGACAGCTGAAATATTGATTGGCGAGCGCATGCGCATACTCATCGTCGAGGACGACAAACTGCTGGGGGACGGCATCGTGGCTGGCCTCCGGCAGGCCGGTTTTCAGGCTGACTGGGTGCAGGACGGCGCGGCCGGCCTGGCCGCGTTGCAGGCCGAACCGTTCTCGGCCGTGGTGCTCGATCTCGGTCTGCCGCGCATGACCGGTCTGGAAATGCTGCGTCGCCTGCGCGCCTTGAAGGACGCCGCCACCGCCAAGACGCCGGTGCTGATCCTCACCGCGCGCGATACCTCGCAGGATGTCATCGCCGGTCTTGACGCCGGTTCCGACGATTACATGGTCAAGCCCTTTGATCTCGGTGAACTGGCCGCCAGACTGCGCGCGCTGGTGCGGCGTTCGGCCGGCGGCGCCGCGCCGCAACTGAAGCACGGCGATCTGGTGCTCGACCCGGCCGCGCACGCCGTCACCTGGCAGGGCGCGTCGGTCGACCTGTCGCAGCGCGAATTCGCGCTGTTGAACGAACTGCTGCTGAATGCCGGCAAGGTGCTGACACGCACCCAGCTCGAGGCCAGTCTCTATTCATGGGGCGAGGAAGTGGAATCGAACGCGCTGGAAGTGCACATCCACCACCTGCGCCGCAAGACATCTCCCGACCTGATCCGCACCGTGCGCGGCGTGGGTTACATGATCTCCAAATGATTGACTGAACAAGGGGGCGCATGGTCGAGGCAGCGCCCCTTGTAGATCCCCCACTTCAGAGATTCCAAAATGAATCCAATCATTTTCGAGGCGTCGGCGTGAAGAACTCCCTGCGCATGCAGTTGCTGGCCGGCACGCTCGCCATCGTGGTGGTGGTGTGGCTGGGGTTGAGCCTGTTCGCCTGGCGCGAGGCCAAGCACGAAGCTGACGAACTGTTCGATGCGCACCTGGCACAGACCGCGGCGCTGCTCTCCACGCTGGTGGTTGCCAGCGAGCACGGCGATACGGAAGACCTCGAAGAGCATCTGCCCTCGCATCACTACGCGCGCAAAGTGGTGTTCCAGGTGTGGGATAAGGGTGGCAAGTTGCTGGTCCATTCCTCCAACGCCCCGCTGACGCATCTGTCCTCGAACGAGGACGGCTTCGCCGATTCCGGCGCGGAAGCCGACGGCTGGAGCGTTTACAGCCTGTGGGACAAGAAGCGCGAGCGGCTGGTGCAGGTGGGCGAAGCGCTGGAGGCGCGTGCCGAGATCGGTCGCGAGATGGCCAAGAACCTGGTGTTGCCGCTGGCCATTGCCCTGCCGCTGCTGGCGCTGGCCCTGATCATGCTCATCCGCGACCGGCTCGCGCCGCTGTCGCGCATGGCCGAATCCATCGCGGCGCGTTCGCCGGATCGCCTGGAGGCCATATCGCTGGAGGGCGTGCCGCGTGAACTGCATCCGGTGCTCGAACGCCTGAACGCCCTGTTCGCGCGCATCGGCGTGTCCATGGAACAGGAGCGGCGTTTCACCGCCGATGCCGCGCACGAGTTGCGCACGCCGCTGGCGGCCATGCGCACCAATGCGCAAGTGGCGCTGGCCAGCCGCGCCGACGCGGAACGTGACGCGGCGCTCGCCAACGTGATTGCCGCCACCGATCGCGCCACGCACCTGCTGGAACAACTGCTGATGCTGGCGCGACTGGACAGCGCCGCGTCCGCCAACGGTTTCGAATCCTGTGAGCTGCACGCGCTGGCCACCGAGGCCGTGGCGCGCGCGGCGCCGGCGGCCGTGGACAAGGACGTCGAACTGGAATTGCAGGAAGGCGCGGGTGTGACGGTGCGCGGCCAGCCCACGCTGCTGGCGGTGCTGATGCGCAACCTGATCGACAACGCGGTGCGCTACAGCCCACGCGGCGGGCGGGTGCGCGTGGCCGTGGCGTTGGATGCGAATGGCAATGGCGCAGCGCTGGAAGTCACCGACAGCGGTCCCGGTATCGCGGCCGACGAACGATCACGCGTGCTGGACCGTTTTTATCGCATCACCGGCAGCGGCGAAAGCGGTTCCGGTCTGGGTTTGTCCATCGTGGCGCGCATCGCCGAACTGCATGGCGCCACGCTGGAACTGGCGGATCACGGCGACGGCCCCGGCCTCATGGCGCGCGTGAAGTTTTCTTTGCCTTAAGGAAACCCTAATTTTTGCCGGCCATACTGGTCTCATCAACAGACCGGAAGGAGTTCCATCATGACCAGACCGACGAATTTCCTCACCACCTACCTTGGCGTTGTCATGGCCACATTCTTCTTCGTGATGTCGGTGGCGTTCGTGTCCGTGCCCTATGCGATGAAGGCGCACCCGGGCGAGCCGATGAGCAAGCCCCCGGTGACGAGTTCGTATCACCTGACCTGAGCGGGCGCCATCAGCATCTTGTCGCCGGCCATCCGGGTACCGGATGCGCTGCGTTCACAAGAATGATCGATCGCCCGAAGAATGTCTTGCGGAGCCGATCTTCAGGTATCGCCCCGCTGGCCGAAAGGCCAAAAAAAAGGGCGCAGGGTTTCCCGTGCGC
>CANIIN010000253.1 GCA_947467405.1 Betaproteobacteria bacterium
CCGCTGGGAGCGCGAGGCGAAGACCTACGTGTCGTTCTCGGTCTTTCTGGGCGACTGCAAGCCCAAGGCCTGAACCAGAGGAGATGGAACCCATGTGATCCCTGCGGGGAATGCTTCCTCCCGCATGCATCCTCGAAAAAACCAAGGAAGCGCTGATCAAGTTGCGAATATGCACAACGCCGTCGGCGCTTCCCTCTGACGTGGGGGATATACAAGGCTCTTTTCGCATTAGTTAGTGATATGTCTCTATACCAGAGGGAAAACGCTTACCCGGCAGTGATGACATAAGTCCTGATCCACAATCGAGTTTCTGCACCGCGTCGCGGATCATCCCTAACTAATGCGAAAAGAGCCATATACAAGGGGGCTTGCCCCCTTGTTCAGTGAAGCCCTAAGTCAAATACGAGGGATTCCCGCCTGGGCGGGAATGACGGATTTTGAAGAGATTGCCGAGGGAGAACACTTGCCGATGACCATGGATAGGTCATCTACAAGCCTCAAGCCGCCTTCATCCAGTACAGCCCCAGATGCATTCGCTCGTCATTCCACACTTTCTCCAGCACCAGCCCCGCGTCACGCGCCAGCGTGATGAATTCGTCCGATGTGTAAAGCGAAGCCATGCCGGTGACCAGCGGTTCACCCACCGCAAAATCGAAGCGTGCGTCGCCGATGCGCACGAACTGCGCGAAGCGGCTTTCCAGCACCATCTCCACACGATTCCTGACTTCGTCGTATGCGGCCCGATAGGCAAATCGCGACGGCTGGAAATCGCACTGCAGCTCATCGTTGATGCGCTGCAGCAGGTTCACGTTGAAGAGCGAAACGATGCCATCGGCGTCGTTGTAGGCGGCATCGAGCTTCTTGCGGTCCTTTTTCAGGTCAACCGAGACAAGCGCGTTGCCGGTCCGGCCGATCATACGCCGCACGCTGCCCAGCACTCCATAGAGCTCGTCCCGCGTAAATCGCGTCAACGCCGAGGCCGGCAGCCACACGACCTTGCGCAGGATGGGCATACCGACGAACTCAGGCAGCACCAGGGATTGCGCCGGGTCGGCCAGGATGCCGCAGAAGTTGAGCCACGGATTGACGCCCGCGAGGCTTTTCGAGGCGCCGGTCAGCGCGACCGGATCCGAATCGACTTGCACGTGCACGGACGGTTCGATGCGATCGATGAGCAGCAGCGACGCGGGACTGGCGGCCGGCCCGATCTCGATCAGTTCCGGCGTGGCGCCGATGAGTTGCGCCAGTTCGTCCAGATGCGCCCTGACCAGCGCCGACTCGTCGCGGGTCTGATACCACGCCGGCATATCCGCCATGATGCGATGCACGCGGATACCGTGCTCATTGAAAGACCAGCGCATGGGAATAAATCGCGGAGATGCGCCCAGACCCTTCAGGACGTCGTCACGCAGGCTGTTGCCGGGGGCGAGGAAATTGTAGAACCGGACCACGCCGGCCGGCCGCGGAGGCTGCACCGGCTGACGCTGATGCACGATGCGTGCTTGAGTCAGACCGGGCGACGCCCGGTCGACACGGCTGACACATTGCGGCGGATCGGCTTGTTGCGCATCGCCGTCTTCTGCGTGGCATTGCGTTGGGTCGAGGCGCGAGCCGACACCTTGGCGGCCTTGCGCGCCGTGCTCGCCTGTCGCGTCGGGCTGGTATAGCCCGCCGCCACTTCAAGCCAGTTGCGGATGCGCGCAGCATCCGCGGTGCGCGTGTACTTGCCCCATGAATCGAGCAGCACGATGACCACCGAACGGCCGGCCAGCGTAGCCTGCATCACCAGGCAGCGTCCGGCTTCGTTGATGTAACCGGTCTTGGACAATCCGATGTTCCACTGCGGGTTCGACACCAGCGCATTGGTGTTGCGGAATCCCAGCTCACGGCCGTTGATGGTCGCCATGTAGCTGGTCGTGGTCGAGAACTCGCGAATCTTCGGGTACTGCTGGTGCGCCGCGCGCACCAGTCGCGCCAGATCTTCCGCAGTCGATACGTTGGTGCTGGACAGGCCGGTGGAGTCGGCATAGCGCGTACCGGACATGCCGAGGATGGCGGCCTTCTGGTTCATGGCCTGGACAAAGGCTTCACGACCACCCGGGTAATAGCGACTCAGCGCCGAGGCGGCGCGGTTCTCGGAGGACATCAGCGCCAGACGCAGCATCTCTTCGCGCGTGGTCGACACGCCGACATGCAGGCGTGAATGCGAGCCACGCAGGAAATCGACATCGTCATTGCTGACGGTGAGCACTTCGTTCGGGTCGAGATTGGCGTCGAGCACGACCACCGCCGTCATCAGCTTGGTGATGGAAGCGATCGGCACGATGGCATTGGGATTCTTGCCGAACAGGGTCTGGCCGCTCTCCTGGTCGATCACGATGGCGGAACTGGACTTGAGCGACAGCTTGGCGGCAGCGGCCTCGGCGGCTTGCAGCGACGGCGCGAAGGCAGTGGCTGCAACGGCCGTCATGGCGAATACCGAGCCGGAAACGAGACCCAGCGCCTTGCAGCGCAGGGTCTGCGCAGCGCGTTGGAACAGGTCATTCAGGGAGGCAGCGATCACAAAACCCTCTCGGTTGAGCAGCATTATTCTGAATTTTATCCAGAAAGACCACTAAATGCAAGGAAATTAATGAGATACATCAATTATCTCACCTGAATTCGCAATTGCTGTCACGGCACGGCAACCATCATAACGGACGGCGCTTGGCAGCGCCCTGCGCCAGGCCAGCCAGTTACGCGGGTTGCGCCAGCCCTGCCTTGGCGACCTGACCGGAATTGACGGCGCCGGAATCGACCACAGCCGCCTCGCGCTCATGCAACTGCAGCGCCCACATCTGCGCGTAGGCCCCCTGCTTGGCCATCAGTTCGACGTGTGTGCCGCGCTCGACGATGCGCCCGCCGTCCAGCACCAGAATCTGGTCGGCGTTCATCACCGTCGACAGACGATGCGCCACCACCAGCGTGGTGCGTCCCACGGCGATACGCTCCAGTTCGCCCTGTATCGACTTTTCGGTCTCGGAATCGAGTGCCGAGGTCGCCTCGTCGAAGATCAGGATGGACGGGTTCTTGAGGATGGCGCGCGCGATGGCCACGCGCTGCTTTTCGCCGCCGGAGAGCTTCAGCCCACGTTCGCCGACGCGCGATTCGTACTGGTCCGGGAGCGATTCAACGAAGTCATGGATATGCGCGGCGCGCGCCGCCTCGATCACTTCCTCGCGACTGGCCTCGGGGCGGCCGTACTGGATGTTGTAGTAGATGGTGTCGTTGAACAGCACGGTATCCTGCGGCACGATGCCGATCGCGGCGCGCAGCGTGGACTGCTGCAGATCGCGGATATCGGTGCCGTTGATGGTGATGCGGCCCGAATTCTTCCCGTCATTGGTGACATCGTAGAAGCGGTACAGCAGCCGCGACAGTGTCGATTTGCCCGCGCCCGAGTGCCCCACCACCGCCACCTTGCTGCCGGTCGGGATCTCGAAATCGACGCCGAACAGGATGCGGCGATTGGGGTCGTAGTTGAAGTCCACGTTCTCGAAACGGATGGTCATCGGCCCACGTGCCAGGGCCTGCGCATCCTTGCGGTCGTCGATTTCGCGATGCTGCTCCAGCAGCGTGAACATGCGGTCCATGTCGATCAGCGACTGCTTGATCTCGCGATAGACCATGCCCAGGTGGTTGAGGGGAATGTAGAGCTGGATCAGCAGCGCGTTAACCATCATCAGGTCGCCCAGCGTCAGCGACTTGTCCACCACGCCCTGCGCGGCCAGCGTCATCAGTATCGTCACCGCCACGGCGATGATCAGGCTCTGGCCGATGTTCAACAGGCCGAGCGAGGCCTCGGACTTCACTGCCGCCGATTCGTAGCGCCGCAGGCTGTCGTCGTAGCGCTTCGCCTCGAAGCCCTCGTTGTTGAAGTACTTCACCGTCTCGTAGTTGATCAGGCTGTCGATGGCGCGGGTGTTGGCACGCGAGTCGAGTTCATTGGCGCGGCGCCGGATGTCGGTGCGCCACTCGGTGATCCACACCGTGTAGGAAATGTAGACCGCCACGGCGGCGAAGGTCACCGCCGGAAAGCGCCAGTCGAAGCGCGTGATCAGGAGCAACGCCACCAGCGCGAATTCCAGGATCACCGGGATGATCGAGAACAGCATGTACGACAGCAGCGTGGAGATGCCGCGTGTGCCGCGTTCGATGTCGCGCGACACGCCGCCGGTCTGGCGCTCGAGGTGGAAGCGCAGGCTCAGGCTGTGCATGTGGCCGAACACCGTCAGCGCGATGCGCCGGATGGCGCGCTGCGTGACGCGGATGAACACCACGTCGCGCAGTTCGGCGAACAGCGTGGTCGAAAAGCGCAGCGCACCGTAGGCTGCCAGCATGGCCAGCGGCAGGAACAGCATGGCGGTCTGCTGGTCAAGCGAATCCACCACGTGCTTCAGGATCAGCGGCACGCTGACGTTGGCCAGTTTCGCGGCCACCAGGAAACACAGCGCCACGATGACGCGCGCCTTGTACTCCCACAGATAGGGCAGCAACCCGGCGACGCGCCGCCACTCCTTGCGGCTGCGGCTGGCGCCGTCCTCGGGTTTGGCGGTAGGGGGCGCTGCGGAGATCGACTGGTGATGAGCACTCATACGGTCATTCTACACTTTTTCCATTTAAAGACAGTGGGTTATGACTTAACATTACGGAACTGGCGCAGACCACGCGTCGAGCCAGCCAACGCGTTTGCGGCCCCGGCCCGACGGCCTCATCGGGCCTCCCGCGCGTTTGATCCACCGCATCGCGGCGCTGCATGGCGTGGGGTATGCTGCGACGATCAACACCACACCCAGCACCAGCAGAAAAACAAAGCGAGGACTTCATGACAGTATTCCTGATCGCATCGCTCATCGCGGTCGGCGCACTGGCCTACACGGCGGCGCCGGGTTGGATGTGGACCGTCTTCGGCGCCGCGTTCTTCTACCAGCTCACCACCTTCACCGTGACGGAAGCCGGCATCCATCCGCTGATGCTGGGC
>CANIIN010000254.1 GCA_947467405.1 Betaproteobacteria bacterium
CGGCTGCTTCGTGCGGCGCGCCGGCGTTCAGGGGCGCGCCATCGAAATCGATGCTGCCGGCCGTGGGCCGATACAGCCCGGTCAGCACATTGAAAAAGGTGGTCTTGCCAGCCCCATTGGGCCCGATCAGGCCGCGGATCTCGCCGCGCTCGATATCGAGCGAGATGTCGTTCAGCGCCTGCAGGCCGCCGAAGCGTTTCCCGATCCCTCGCGCCTGGAGCAGCATGCTCATCGTCATGGCGAGGTCAGCTCCCGCTTGCGGATCGACGACGGCCAGATGCCGGCCGGCCTGACCAGCATGACCACGATCAGCGCCAGCCCGAACACCAGCATGCGGATCGCCTCGGGATCGACGATGACCTTGCCGAATATCATCTGCTGCGCCGGCACCACGGTGAAGCGAATGAATTCCGGCAGGCCGGTGAGCAGCACCGCGCCGAGGATCACGCCGGGAATGTTGCCCATGCCACCCAGCACCACCATGGACAGCACCATCACCGACTCCAAGAGGCCGAAGCTCTCTGGACTGATGAAGCCCTGAATGGAGGCGAACAGTCCGCCGGCCAGACCACCGAAGGAGGCACCCATGGCAAAGGCCAGCAGCTTGATGTTGCGCGTGTTGATGCCCATGGCGCTGGCGGCGATCTCGTCTTCGCGGATGGCCTCCCAGGCACGGCCGATGCGCGAATCCTGCAGCCGCAGGTTCAGCAGGATGATGAGGATGGTAAGTCCCATCAACGGGTAGTAGACCTTCATCGGCCCGCTGATCGACAGGCCGGCGATGATTTCATTCTTGCCGAATGAGAAGCTGCCGATCATCAGCGGATCGACCAGGTTGATACCCTGCGGCCCGTTGGTGATGTTCACCGGCGCGTTCAGATTGTTCATGAAGATGCGGATGATCTCGCCAAAGCCCAGCGTCACGATGGCCAGATAATCGCCGCGCAATTTCAGCGTGGGTGCGCCCAGCAGCACGCCGAACATCGCCGCCACCACAAAGCCAATGGGCAGGCTGATCCAGAACGGCAGGTGGATGCCGAAGTGCGGCGAGGACAGCAACGCGTACGAATACGCGCCCACCGCGTAAAACGCGATATATCCCAGATCGAGCAACCCGGCGAAGCCCACCACGATGTTCAGGCCAAGGGCCAGCATCACGTACAGCAGCGCGAGGTTGATCACGCGCACCCAGGTCTGGCCCACCGCCGCCAGCGCAAAGGGCATGGCCGCGAGGGCGATGAACAGAAGCGCCACGCCGACCCACTTCATGGCCGGCGAACGGTGCGGATGCACTATCTGGCTGCCGCTCATGAGCGCTCCGTATTGCTGTTGCCCAGCAACCCGGCAGGCCGCACGATGAGCACGCCGATCAGCACGAAGAAGGCGAACACGTCCTGGTAATTGCTGCCCAGGATGCCGCCGGTGAGATCGCCGATGTAACCCGCGCCCAGCGCTTCGATGAGGCCGAGCAGCATGCCGCCCAGCATGGCGCCGCCGAGATTGCCGATGCCGCCCAGCACCGCGGCGGTAAACGCCTTCAGGCCGAGCATGAAACCCATGTAGTAATGCGCGATGCCGTAGTACGACGACACCATGGTGCCGGCCACCGCGGCCAGCGCCGCGCCGATGACGAAAGCCGCGACGATGATGCGGTTGGAATCGATGCCCATCAGGCCCGCCACCTGCAGATTCTGCGAGGTGGCGCGCATGGCCAGCCCCAGCCGCGTGCGATGCACGATCCACATCAGCCCGGCCATGAGCAACCCGGCCAGCAGGACGATGAACACCTGCAGGTCGGTCAGCGCGGCGCCACCCACGTCATAGGTCGTCACGTTCAGCAGCGGCGGGAAGCTGAAGTAGCTGCGACCCCAGATCATCATGGCGATGTTCTGCAGCACGATGGACACCCCGATGGCGGTGATCAGGGGCGCCAGGCGCGGCGCGCCGCGCAAGGGCCGGTACGCCACGCGCTCCATGACGAAGGCCAGCAGCATGCACACCGGGATCGCCGCCGCCACGCCAAGCACGACGATCAACACCGGCGGCAGGCCGAGCCCCGCGCCCATCAGCAGCTTGATCACGGACAGCGACACCAGCGCGCCGACCATGACCAGTTCACCGTGAGCGAAATTGATCAGGCCGATGATGCCGTACACCATGGTGTAGCCGAGCGCGACCAGGGCATACACGCTGCCGAGCGTGATGCCGTTGATCAGTTGCTGGATGAAGGTGTCCACGCTGAAGGAGCGGCGCTTACTGCAGGGTCAGGTCAGTGAGGTCAAATGGAAACGGCACCCGAAGGTGCCGTTTCATCCTGCTCAAACCATGCAGCGTGCCATCACTTCTTGGCCGCATCCTTGGCGGCGGGCGCCGCAGCCGGTGCTGCCGCAGGCGCGGCGGCCGGAGCGGCGGCGGGTGCAGCGCCGCCGATGGTGGCCACGGCTTCCCACTTGCCGCCAACGGCCTTGAACATGGTGATCGGGCCGTCCTTGATGTCACCCTTCTCGTCGAACTTGATGGGGCCGGTGATGCCCTTGTAGTCGGTCGACGGCAGCTTCTCGAGGATCTTGGCGGCGTCGGTCGAACCGGCGCGCTTCATGGCGTCGACGAACACGTTGAAGGCGTCGTAACCCTGCGGCGCGTACAGCACCACGTCCTGGTTGTACTTGGCCTTGTACTTGTCGTTGAAGCTCTTGCCGGCTTCCATCTTGTCGATGGGCAGGCCCGGGAACGACGCCAGCGTGCCTTCGACCGCATCGCCGCCGAGCTTGAACAGCTCGGAGGACTGGATGCCGTCGGCGCCGACGAACTGCGCCTTGATGCCCAGCGCCTTCATTTGCTGCAGCATCGGGCCGCCCTGCGTGTCGATGCCGCCGAAGAAGATGGCTTCCGGCTTCTTGCCCTTGATCTTGGTGAGAATGGCCTTGAAGTCGGTGGACTTGTCGGTGGTGAACTCGCGCGCCACGATGGTGGCGCCGGCTGCCTTGGCCGCCTTTTCCACCACGTCGGCGACGCCCTGGCCGTAGGCGGTGCGGTCATCGATGATGGCGAGGTTCTTCACCTTCAGTTCCTTGGCGATGTACTCGCCGACCACCTTGCCCTGCTGGTTGTCGTTGGCCACCACGCGGAACGCCGTCTTGAAACCCTGGTCGGTGTACTTGGGGTTGGTCGCCGAGGGCGAGATCTGCGGGATGCCGGCATCGCTGTACAGCTTGGAAGCCGGGATGGTGGTGCCGGAGTTGAAGTGACCGACCACGGCGTTCACCTTGGCATCGACCAGCTTCTGCGCCACGACCGGCGCCTGCTTCGGGTCGGCCTGGTCGTCTTCAGCCTGCACTTCGAAATTCAGCTGCTTGCCGTCCACCATGATCTTGGCGGCATTGGCGTCGGCAGCAGCCAGTTTCACGGCGTTTTCCATGTCCTTGCCGATGTGGGCCTGGGGACCGGTCAGCGGCGCAACGATGCCGATCTTGACCGTGACGCTCGGGGCGGCAGGCGCTGCGGCCGGTGCGGGCGGAGGAGTTTCCTTGCCGCAACCAGACAAGCCAAGCAGGGCCGCAGCGGTCAGTACTGCAAGAGTGGAAATACGCGCAATGGAATGCATTATTCTCACCTCCGGGAAATGGACGAGTGATTATGCGTACCAGCCCGTTTTATTGTCAAACCGCGTTCCCGAGGGAGCAGAACGGCCGCAATACGCTGGAACCAGCCCTGAAATGCAAAAAACCGGCACTGGGCCGGCTTTTTGCCGTTTCGTCCTGAACCGAACGGACCGTGATTACTTCTGCGACAGAACCCACTTGGCCAGAATCGCGGCTTCCTTCTCGGAAACACCGGTATTCGGGGGCATCGGAATCTGGCCCCAGACGCCCGAACCGCCGGCGCGAATCTTCTTGGCCAGGTTGGCTTCAGCATTCTTGTCGGCCTTGTACTTGGCGGCAACATCCTTGTAGGCCGGGCCAACCAGTTTCTTGTCGATGGTGTGGCAGGCCAGACAGGCTTTTTCCTGCGCCAGTTTGGCGGCATCCTGGGCCATCGCGGCACCGGTCAGGGCCAGCGCGGCAAACGAAACGGCGGTTGAAACGAGCAGAGCTGCTTTCATGAAAACTCCCAAATAGCTTAGAAAAGTGTTGAAAAGGCGCGCCATGTTAACCGTTTTGCCGTTTTCGCTGCTACCACGGACTGGCATGGGCGAAGGAAAGTCTATTTCAAATTCCTGAAATTACCGCCTGACTGGCTGCCGATGAATGTCGCGGATTGCAGCGTTCAGCCAGGCGTGGACCGGGTTGCATCCAGCATTCCAAGCAACTCTTTCTGCGACCCGATCGGCGCAAGACAAGTAACGCCTTCGCATACCCAGGCGTTGACGCCTGCGCTGGCGGGTTTGTCCAGAATCGCCGGCAATCCGGGCGTCGCGTCAGGAATGGCGATCACCATGCTGGCGGGTCGGTAAGCCGCCGACAGCGTGCGCTGCCAGCCAGGCAATTCCGCTCCAGGGCCGCGCAAGATCACGGTTCGCGTCGGCACCAGATGTTCTTCCAGCGCCATCAGCATCGACGCAAAACCTGAAGGACGCTTGCCGAACTGCGGCTCGAACAAGGCCAGTACGCGCGCGGCCGCGGCCGCGTACCGTTCGTCGCCGGTCAGGAATGTCAGGCGCTGCAAGGCCAGCGCGGCGATGCCGTTGCCGGACGGTGTGGCGTTGTCGTGCCCGGGCTTGCCGCGATGGATCAGCTTCTCGTGATCGTGTCCGGTAAAGAAGAAGCCGCCGCCTTCCTTGTCCTCGAACTGCTCGAGCAACACACCGGCCAGCGCTTCGGCAAACGCCAGCACGCGCGTGTCGAAACGCGCCTGCAGCAATTCGATGGCCGCCGCGAGCAGGAAGGCATAATCGTCGAGATAGGCGTTGAGGTGTGCGCGACCGTCCTTGCAGGTGGCGAGCAGGCGACCGTCCTTCCACATCGTGCTCTCGACAAAACGCAGGGCGCGCAGCGCCGCGTCGATCCAGTCGGC
>CANIIN010000255.1 GCA_947467405.1 Betaproteobacteria bacterium
AACTGCTCGCCCAGCAAGGCATCAAGGTCGATGTGCGCAAATCCGCCGGCGCAGTGGATAACCTGCAGCAACTGGCAGACATGGATTCGGACGTCGAAGTCGGCCTGGTGCAGGCAGGGACCGGCGCCGCGGACGAGTATCCCGGCCTGTTGAGCCTTGGCAGCGTGTACTTCGAACCGGTATGGGTTTTCTACCGTGGCAGCCCGATGGAGGACCAGCTGCGCAACCTCAAGGGCAAGCGCATTGCCGTGGGTGCGGTCGGCAGCGGCACGCGCAAGCTGGCGACGCAACTGCTGCTGGTCAACGAAGCCTGGTCCCCGCCGACCCGCATCAGTGACCTCGGTGGCGATGCGGCGGCACTCGCCCTGCAGAAAGGCGGCATCGATGCCGTGTTCCTGATCGGCCCGGCGGAATCGCCGTCCATCAGCTCCCTGCTTCGTGACCGTTCAATCCGGTTGATGAGTTTTGACCGCGCGCCGGCCTACACCAAGGCCTTCCCGTATCTGGCCGCCGTCAAACTCCCCGAGGGGGGCATCAACCTCATGCACAACATTCCGCCCCGGGATATCACGCTGCTGGCGCCGACCGCCAATATTGTCGTGAAGGAGGATTTTCATCCGGCATTGATCGATCTGATGATGCAGGCCATGGCCAAGGTTCACAATCCGCCCGGGGTGTTCCAGGCCAGCGCGGAATTCCCGGCACCGCGTGACCGCGAGTTTCCGATTTCCAGAGAGGCCGAGCGCTTCTACAAGTCGGGGCCGCCCTTCCTGCAGCGCTACATGCCATTCTGGGCGGCAACGCTGGTGGACCGCATCATCGTCCTGCTGGTGCCGATTATTGCGGTCCTTCTGCCGATGATGAAAATCGCGCCCTGGCTGTACTCCTGGCGCATTCGCAGCCGCCTCTACCGCTGGTATGGCGAATTGAAATTTCTGGAGCTGGAACTGAAGGAACGCTTCGATCCGCAGCTTGCCGCGCAATACCTGGAACGATTGGACGACCTGGATAATCGCGCCCATCTCAAGCCCACGCCCGGCGCCTTCGCTGCCGACGTGTATACGCTGCGACAGCACATCGACATGGTGCGCAGCCTGCTCAAATCCAGGACATTGGCCGCAACGCCCTCCTAGCGGCGCGCGGCTGCGCCAATCAAGTCAGGGAAGAACCTTGACTTCCTTCACCAGGTCCAGCGTGTAGGCCTTGCGGTAATCCACTTTGGCGTCGACCATGCCGGCCTTGACCATGAAGTCGAAGGTCTGCTTCCAGCGCGCATCCGTCATGGTCATGAGGCCTTGCTTGCCGGCGTCTCCACCGGCGACCACGCCGTATTGCTTCAGCATGCGCACGCCGTAGGCCAGCAGATCATCCTCCATCTGCGGGTTGTCCTTCTTGATCAGCGCATTGCCCGGCGCCGGATTGGCCAGATAACTCTTCCAGCCCTCTGCGCTGGCCTGGATGAATTTCTTGACGGCATCACGTCGCTTGGTCAGGGTTTCGCGCGTCACCACGATGGTTTCCGCGTAGGGCGGGTAACCCTGATCAGCCAGCAGGAACACCACCGGCTTCACGCCGCCCTTTTCAATGGAGAACGGCTCCGACGTCACATAGCCCTGCTGCGACAACGCCTTGTCGGCAAGGAAGGGCTGAACGCTGAATCCATACGGACGTTTCTGCGCGTCGGTAAACCCGAACGACGAACGCAGCCAGGGCCAGAAGGTGGTGTCACTGGCCGGACCGATAGCAACAGGCTTTCCCTTGAGATCGGCCAGCGACTTGGCCCCGGGATGGGACACGATCACGGTGGGATCCTTCTGGAAGGTGGTGGCAACCGTCACGACCGGCAGGTTCTGCTCCAGCACCTTGATGCTCTGGATGTCGTAGCCCATGAAGAGGTCGATCTGGTTGGCGACCAGCAATTGCAGCCCGTTGACCTGCGGACCGCCCATCTTCACCGTCACGTCCAGCCCATGCTTCTTGTAGATGCCTTCGGCGATGGCCTGATAGAAACCGCCGTGTTCGGCTTCGGCATACCAGTTGGTCGCAAAGGTCAGCTTCACCGGCGCTTGCGCCGCAGCCGGCAGCGACACCAGCGATAACAGGGCGGCGCAGGCCGTCAGGCGGATTGTTCGGATCAGTTGCATTCGGGTCTCCTCATCAGGATTTGACGGTCCTTGCCAGCGTCAGGACCTGTCAGTCAGTTCACTTTCATGCCAGTTGCCGAGCGCCAGCTTGGACAACCAGACCATAAGCAAAAACAATATCACGCCAGCGACGGTAATGAGAATCAAGGCCGCAAAAAGCCGCGGAATGTTGAGCTGGAATCCGGCAATCAGGATCTGATAGGCCAGTCCCGCTGCGGCGCCGCCGGTTCCCGCCACGAACTCCGCCACCACGGCCCCGATCAGCGACAGTCCTGATGCAATACGCAGTCCACCGAAAAAGTACGGCAAGGCGCTCGGTATGCGCAGCCGGAAAAGGATCTGCGCGCGCGTCGCGCGGTTCATGCGGAACAGGTTCAACAGGCCGGGGTCCACGCTGCGCAGGCCGATGGTGGTGTTGGAGATGACCGGAAAGATCGCCACGATGGTGGCACAGAGCGTCAGTGCCGCATCCGGATTCTTCACCCAGATGATGATGAGCGGCGCAATGGCGACAATCGGCGTCACCTGCAACAAAACCGCGTAGGGGAACAATGACAGTTCGATCAGCCGGCTCTGCACGAACAGGAAGGCCACCAGCGTACCGACGATTACCGCGGAAAAGAATGCCAGAAAGGTGACCTTCAGGGTAATCAGCAGCGAAGCGGACAGGATGTCCCAGTCCGCTACCAGCGTCTGCACGACCAGCAGGGGCGAAGGCACGATGTACTGGGGAATGTCGAACACGCGCACCCAGATATGCCACGCGAGCAGCACCGTCACGCCAATGGCCAAAGGCGCGACGACGCGAAGAACGTGATCGCGGCCGTTACGCGTGCTCATGTCGGCGTTCCGGCAAGCGGATCTGCACCGCCTGAGGCAGCCGCCTCGGCAAGCAACTCGGACAACTCCTTGCAGCAGGACAGAAACTTCTGGCTGACACGAAACGCTTCGGAACGCGGAAACGGCTCGTCGATCAGCACTTCACGCAGTACACGGCCCGGACGCGCCGCCATGACCACCACACGGGTGGACAGAAACACCGCCTCGTAGATGCTGTGCGTGACAAAAATGACCGTCAGCGAGCGACGCCACCACAAGTCCAGAATGTCGGCGTCCAGCCGGGTGCGGGTGATCTCGTCCAGCGCCCCGAACGGTTCATCCAGCAGCAGCAGGTTCGGCTCCATCACCAGGGCGCGAGCGATGGACGCTCGCATCTGCATGCCGCCGGAAAGCTGGCGCGGATAGTGGCGATCGAAACCCTGCAACCCGACCAGCGCCAGCGCATCATCGACGCGACGATCCGCATCGCCACGCGCAACGCCGGCAAGATCCAGCGGCAAGCGCACGTTGCCGCGCACGCGCGACCAGGGCATCAGCGTCGCGTCCTGAAAGACGAAGGCCAGTTTGCGGCCTGCCGCTCCCGGCGCCTGTGTGACCGCACTCTGGACTTCACGCCAGAGCCTCACTTCGCCGTCACTGGGCGGGAGCAGTCCTGCCACCATCTTCAACAGTGTGCTCTTGCCGCAGCCTGACGGCCCCAGCAGCGTGACGAACTCGCGCGACGACACGGCAAGGTGCACCGGCGCGAGTGCCCGTGTGCCATCGGGGTAGGTCTTGCCTGCGCCGCGCACGTCAACCACAACGCCCGAATCAGGGTCGGCGGGAAGCGCCATGTCAGGTCTGGATGCCACGCTCATCGGGGCATGTTCCGGATGGGAAAAACGTTGGAAAGTAGCGTCAAATGGTCATCTGCGAGGAACTCGACGACCGCCGGCCGCAGCGGATGCACCCTGCTCAGACCATGCTGACGCGCGCGAACTTGCGCTTGCCGACCTGCAGAACCACCTTGGCACCAGGCTGCAGATACAAGCCCTTGTCTTCGATTTTGGCACCATCAAGGCGGATACCACCCTGCTCGATCATGCGCATGGCTTCCGACGTACTGGCATTCAGGCCAGCCGCTTTCAGCACCTGTGCGATGGCCATGGGCTTGCCGCCGGACTGGACCTGGACTTCAGGCATATCCTCGGGCATGCCGCCCTGGCGGAAGCGTGCGTCGAAATCCGCTTCGGCACGGTCCGCGGCCTCGCCTGAGTGAAAGCGCGCAACGATTTCGCGCGCGAACTGGACCTTGATGTCGCGCGGATTGCGTCCGCCAGCCATCTCTTCCTTCCAACGCGCCACCACATCCAGCGGCTCGAAAGACAGCAATTCGATGTAACGCCACATGAGCACATCGGAAATCGACATGAGCTTGCCGAAGATCGCCTCCGGCGCCTCGTTGATGCCAACGTAATTGCCGAGCGACTTCGACATCTTGTTGACGCCATCCAGTCCCTCCAGCAGCGGCATGGTGAGAATGCACTGTGCCGGCTGGCTGTGGTGTTTCTGCAACTCGCGGCCCACAAGCAGGTTGAATTTCTGGTCCGTACCGCCGAGTTCGACATCCGAGCGCATGGCCACGGAGTCGTAACCCTGCATCAGCGGGTAGAGAAATTCGTGGATGGCGATCGGCTGGTTGCCGCGAAAGCGTTTGCCGAAATCATCGCGCTCCAGCATGCGCGCGACCGTGTAAGTCGAGGCAATACGGATCATCCCTGCCGCGCCCAAGGCGTCGCACCACACCGAGTTGAACAGAACCTCAGTCCGATCCGGGTCGAGAATCTTGAAGACCTGCTCGCGATAGGTCTTGGCATTGTCCGCAATCTGTTCCCGGGAAAGCGGAGGGCGAGTCACGTTCTTGCCCGTAGGATCGCCGATCATGCCGGTAAAATCACCGATCAGGAACTGAGCGTGATGGCCCAACTCCTGCAACTGGCGCATCTTATTGATCACTACCGTGTGCCCGATATGCAGGTCCGGCGCC
>CANIIN010000256.1 GCA_947467405.1 Betaproteobacteria bacterium
CATGCCGGCCGGTCCGATCGCCCCCAACCAGACGCTGTCATAGATATTGGGATAGCCCTGCTCGACCAGTGTCGGTACGTTGGGATACAAACTCCAGCGACGTGACCCGCTCGTAGCGATGGCCTGTATCTGACCCTTGTCGACATAGGGCTTGGCTCCACCGCCGCCGGCGAACGCATCGATGTGACCGCCGAGCAGCGCTGTGAGCGCAGGTGCTTCACCCTGAAAGTTCACCTGCGCGAAGTCCATGCCGCCTTCCATCTTCATCAGGTCGACCAGAAACACGGCGCCCGGCGCCCCGATGTTGAGCTTGCCCGGGTTGCTCTTCGCGTAGTTAACCAGTCCCCTGCCGTCCTTGAACGGCAGGTCGGCGCGCCCATAGAGCGTGATGAACGTTTCCATGACATTCGCAATCGGCTGGTAGTCCTTGCCGGGCCGAACCTGGAAATCCGCGTCCTGGACGGCCAGGTTCACGATGATCTGTGAATTGGCCATGCCGATGGTGTAACCGTCGGGTGCCGCCCGCATGATCCCCTGTGTGGATATTTTCCCGCCAGCGCCCGGGCGATTCTCGTAAACAATTGTCGTGCCCAGGAGCTTCCCGACTTCCTCCGTCACGGCTCGCCACGATGTGTCGGTGCCCGAACCGGAGGCATACGGATACAGGAACGTTATTGGCTTGGCTGGATAGGTTTGAGCATGCACGATTCCTGCAGCGCCAATGCCGGCTGCAAGAATGCCGACCGCGAGCTTTCCACTGAGATACGTCATTGCCATCCCCCTCTTGTTGACGCAATAAGCGTCTGTTGAAGAAATCATTCCGCCTGGTTGCGCAAGCGATTGCGCAACTCGACCTTCTTCACTTTTCCCGAGAGTGTGCGCGGGAATTCCTCAATAGCTTTGATGACCTCGGGCCACTTCTGCGTGGCCATTCTGGCGGATTCCAGATGGGCCGCACCTCGGCGAGACCAGGTGATTGTCCTCGCGGCCGCAGACGCGGATATCCTCAAGATCGATGAAATCGTCACACATTGCCGAGGCACGTTATGCCCGGGCATGAGCATTCAGCAAATGCTCCTTATTGTGAGAATTGATGTTGCAGTGCGATCAATTTCCAGGACGGTCTCTGAACTTATCCCGAAGAACCTCGCCAATGCTGGTTCTACAGGCATTGGCCTTGCTGCAATCAGGTCACGCTGCTGCCGAACAAACCGTGTGAGATATCTTCTTCACCACGCTTGCCGAAGCGTAGCTTGGTGCCGAACAGGCCGCGTGCCCAGTCGGCCGAGTCGTCATAAATGCGGAACCAGTCGCTGGTGATCTTGCGGTCCGCGATGCGCCACTCGCCGTCACGCTTCTCGAAACGGTCGATGTAGCGTCCAGAGGCCGTCATGTCGTTGCGTGTGCCGTCCTTCTTCACGATGCGCTCGTAGGCGATGTACTGGCTTTCCACCAGCGCAACCGACCCGGTGATGCGGATGATCTCGTTGGTGATGCTGTGCATGGTCTGGTCGCGCCCGCGCAGGAAGGGCAGCGCGAATTTCACGAACTCCTCCACCGGGCCCTTGAAGAACACGTGGTCGTCGATGGCACCCGGCCAGTACGCCGACAGCAGCGTGGCCTCGTCACAGCGGTCGATGCCGCGGCAGTAGCGGTACAGGCAGTCACGGATGGCTTCGCGATCCAGCACTTCCTGCACGGCGGGGTCTTTGCTCGATGGTAGTTTCATGGTTTCTCCTCCTTGATCGGTTGTGTGGCGTCGGGCTGATTACTTCCTGCCGCCGGATGTCTTCTTTGTCGCACGGTGCTTCGCGGAGGCCTTCCCGACGGCCTTCTTCTTTGTTGTAACAGCTTTCGCCGCCTTGTTCAGCGTGCCGGCTTCGACGCGGTCGGCGGTCAGGTTGTAGGCGTCATCGGGCTTGCGCTGGAAGATGGCATAGGTGCTGGTGGCGATGGCCACCACGTCCTTGCCCTGGTGCAACTGCGATTCCAGCACGGCGATGCGCTTGCCCTTCTGCAGCACGCGGGTCGTCGACTCGACCTGGCCACCGAACACCGCCTTCAGGTAATTCACCTTCATTTCGATGGTGGCGCAGCCCTCGCCGGGTTTGAGCGTCGCCACCAGCGACGCACCCATGCAGTTGTCCATGATGGTGAACAGCATTCCGCCGTGCACTGCCCCGCCGGGGCTGTAGTGCTGCGGGCCGGTATCCACCACGCAGCGGCCATGTCCGGGACGGTTGATGTCGATGTACTGCTCGAACTTGAGCATCGCACCGAAAGGGTTTTCACGCGTGGTGCGGACATACTTGGATTGGTTGCTCATGGATGCTGCGCTTCCTTCAGTGGGTTCTATGACGCGCCATCAAGACTTGTATTGCTCGCGCAGCACGTTTTTTTGCACCTTGCCCATGGTGTTACGCGGCAGGTCGTCGACGAAATGCACGCGCTTGGGCACCTTGTAATTGGCCAGTTGCGATTTCACGTAACCGATCACTTCGGCTTCCTTCAAGAGTGTTCCCTTCTCGGGAACGATCACCGCCACCACCGCCTCGCCGAAGTCCGTGTGCGGTACGCCGATCACCGCCGACTCCACCACGCCGGGCAGGTCGTCGATGAGCAGTTCGATTTCCTTGGGATAGACGTTGTAGCCGCCCGAAATGATCAGGTCCTTGGCGCGGCCCACAATCGAGATCCAGCCGCCATAAGTCCAGGTGCCGATATCGCCGGTGCGGAACCAGCCGTCCTCGGTGAACTCTTCCTTGGTCTTTTCCGGCATGCGCCAGTAGCCCTTGAACACGTTCGGCCCGCGGATCTGAATATCGCCCGGCATGTCGAACGGCATGGGCTTCAGGTTGGGGCCCGCTACGCGCAGTTCCACGCCGGGCAGCGGCATGCCCACCGTGCCACCGCGGCGTTCACCTTCGTAGGGATTGGAGGTGATCATGCCGGACTCGGACATGCCGTAGCGCTCGAGAATGGTATGGCCGGTGCGCTCCTGAAAGGCGGTGAAGGTTTCCAGCAGCAGCGGCGCCGAGCCGGAAATGAACAGGCGCATGTTGCGGCACACGTCCTTTGTGAAACCCGTTTCGCCGAGCAGCCGCACATAAAAGGTCGGCACGCCCATCAGCAGGGTGGCGCGCGGCAGGTCCGTGATCAGCGCTTTGGGATAGAGCTTCTTGTGCAGGAGGATCTTCGCCCCGGCCAGCAATATCGTATGGATGGCTACGAACAGCCCGTGGATGTGGAACATCGGCAGCGCGTGGATCAGCACGTCACGATCGGTGATGCGCCAGTGTTCTACCAGCGTGGCGGCGTTCGAGGTGAGATTGCCGTGCGTCACCATGGCGCCCTTGGAGCGCCCGGTGGTGCCCGAGGTGTAGAGAATGACGGCGAGGTCGTCCGTGGCGCGCGCCACGGTAGCGAATGTGGCATTTCCGCCAGGAGCCGCGTCAGCCATCGCGTGAACGCGATCGTGCAAGGTGCCCCGGCCATTCTCGTCCAGCGTGAAGAGTTGCACGCCCTTCATGCCGGTGGTGAGTTGCCTGAACGCCTCCTCTGAAGCCGGATCGCACACCACCACGCGTGGCTCCGCATCACCCAGAAAGTACGCCAGTTCGCCCTGCCGGTAGGCGGTATTGAGCGGCAGATAGGCCAGGCCCGCGCGCAGCGCGCCCAGATACATGAACAGGGCCTGCGGCGATTTTTCGATCTGCCCGGCCACGCGCTCGCCGGGCGGCAGGTCGAGGCTGGCGTAGAAATTCGCATAACGCGCTGTCTCGCGTTCCAGATCGGCGTAGGTGTAGCGAGTTGTACCGTCTTCAAGAAAGACGGCATCGGCGCGCTGGGCGAAATCGCGGGAAAAGAATCGATAGGCGTTCATGAGCTGGGTGGTGGAATGAGCTGGGGGGGGAGCCGTGTATTTTACGGCGTGCGAAGCGTGTCGGGACCACATCGTGAAGTACCTGTCCGAGGGCGCATCGAACGGGCCTGCAGCGAGTAGAATGAACGTCCTTCCCGTTTTCCATGTGAGACCCGCCATGGCCGCAATGCCCCCTTCCAGCCAGGCTGGAGCGCAGGAACCCGAACTGACCATCAACGTCGTCTCCGACGTGGTGTGCCCGTGGTGCTTCCTCGGCAAACGCCGACTCGAAGCGGCCATTGATCTCTACAAGCAGCGCTTTCCCAACCGACCCGACCCGGTGGTCACGTGGTCGCCGTTCCAGCTCAACCCGGACATGCCTGCCGAGGGCGTGGATCGTGCCGAGCACATGGCGAAGAAATTCGGCAAGGCGCAACTCGATCAGATCCACGAGCGCATGGTCGGTATCGGCAACGACATCGGCATTTCCTTTGATTTCGAAGCCACCAAGCGCCAGCCCAACACGCTCGCGGCGCATAGCCTGATCGAACTCGCCGCCGGCCACGGATTGCAGGACGAAATGGCCGAAGCGCTGTTCCAGGCGTTCTTCGTCGATGGCGCCGACCTCACCAACAACGCGGTGCTGATCGACATCGCGGTGCGCGCCGGCCTGCCCGGCGAGACGGCGGAAATCGCGCTGGCCAACGCCGGCATGCGCGACCATGTCGCCACGCAGGACAAGCGCGCGCGCGAGCTCGGCGTCAGCGGCGTGCCGTTCTTCATTTTCAACAACAAGCTCGCGGTTTCCGGTGCGCACGAGCCGGAATCGCTGCTCGGCGCTATGATTGAAGCCGAAAAACAGGCGGCCACGGCCTGAACAGGGCCTGGATCGCGCAACGCGCCACAGCGCACGACAACGCACAGCACTACGGCCGATTGCATTCACCGGCCAGCACCATCAACAATCCACGACCCGAATCGACCCAAATCGACCCAAAGGAGAGAGCACCATGTCAGCCGTCCCCGCCGCCGTCCCCGCTTCCCACACTGCCCTGCAGCACATCCTGTACGACAAGATCGATCCGGCCATCGTGCGCATCACGCTGAACCGCACCGACAAGCACAACGCCC
>CANIIN010000257.1 GCA_947467405.1 Betaproteobacteria bacterium
ACGCGCTCTGCCGCCGCATTGACCGCGCGCACCTCTGGCGCTTCGGCGAATCTTCTTTGCATGACCAAACTGCAGAACAGCGCTATCTGGTCCAGATTCCAGGTCAGGCGCCCCTCGGCCAGACTGGTCAGGATGAATCCCTTCACCAACTGCGCATAGGTTTTGGCTCGGGCTGTCGGGTTGAAGACGACGACACCGGCGAGCACATTGGTCCAAACGATGCGCTGCGGCATTCGCAGCATGAGCGCCAGATCGCCTCCGGCCGCCGCCTCAATCAACTGTTGAGTCGGCCCTTCAATGATGGCATCGATATCCAGCGTGATGACCGGTCGCTGGTATTCATCCAGCAGGTCGGGGACGCGCAGAAAACGCGCGCCGGTATAGAACGTGATCCGTTGACTGGAACTCATGCCGCTCAGATCCGGAGACTCCGAGGTAATGGTCATGGGCAAGCGGTGATAGCGTGCCGGAACCTTCAGCAGTCGCTGCAGCAGGCGTTCATCATCGCCGACCACATGCAGATGCAGTAGCAATCCACCGCCTCCATTGGCAGACAAAGACTCCAGCAGGCTGCCGGCATAGCGTTCGAGGTAGTCGGGACTGCAGGCCAGAAACAGGACATGCGATGCCTCATTTGCTGGCCGGCCGACAAGGGTCCTGATCGGGGGTAATGCGCCGTTCGACTCGTTCCGGCAGGCGGCCTCAAACGAGACCTTGCCGAAGCGCACCTCGCCGGCCACGCGCCAGCGCTCGGCTGCGGCCGCTTCTCCAAAGCATTGCTCCGCCTCGTCAAACTGTTCACGCGCCACCAGACTCTCGGCCAGGGTGATGAGCGCCTCGGTGTCGGAGGAATCAAGCTCAAGTGCCGCTCGCGCATGTTGTTCGGCCAGGTCGAACTCGGTGAGTTCTGCCAGGACGGCAGCCAGATTGGAGTGAGCGGCGGCGTTGTCCGGCGTGCTGAACACCGCCCGCTCCAGCATCTCCTGGGCGCGTGGCATGTCGCGTCGCCTGAATGCGATCAGGCCGAGATTGGCCAGCAGGTTGCCATCAGCAGGGTTGGCGGCGAGAAGCGGACCGAGCAGGGCTTCCGCTTCATCAAGTTTTCCGGACTGCAGCAACGCCAGCGCTCTGGCAGTGGCCGATGCCGCATCGGTTGGTGCCTGCGTCAACATGGTCGGCGGACTGCCTGCGAAAATCTCAGGACCCGACCGAATCCAGGCCGGCCTGGGCAATTTGTTCGTCCTCGGCAGCCATGGCGCCCGACACGCCAACCGCACCGACGCATTCACCCATGACGAGAATGGGCAAGCCGCCCTGCACCGGCATGACGGGCATGCCCAGTGTGGACATCAGCCCGGAGGTCAGACGCTCCTCCCAGGCCTTGCTGGAACGACGCGTCAGGGCCGCCGTGCGCGCCTTGCCCAGCGCGAATTCCACGTTGGCCGGGGACGCACCGTCCATGCGCATCAAACTGATCATGTGCCCGCCGTCATCGACGACCACGATGGCAACCGTCCACTGGCGTTTGATGGCTTCGGACTCGGCAGCAGCAGCAATCTTCTTGACTTCGACAGCGGTCAGACAGGGTTTGGTTCGCATGATAGGCAGTATTCAGTGAGCAAGGATGCAACCCGAATACTGCCATGACTGGGGCCCAGGCAGCGAGGCGATCTCGTCCTGTTCATCAGGGAGGCAATGGTCAAACTCCGAAACCACGAGAGGCTCTCGTACCCTGAACACTACAGTGGGCGTTTTCAAGTGGGCAATGCCCACCCGATCCGGGTATTGCTACCTGCCCGCCAGCGCGTCGCGAATCTGCTCCAGCGCCGTTGGATCCTCGATGGTGGTCAGATCGCCCGGATCGCGCCCCTCGGCCAGCGCCTGCATCGTCCGGCGCAGCATTTTTCCCGAGCGCGTCTTGGGCAGCATGGTGACGAAATGCACCCGTGCCGGTCGCCCGATGGCGCCAAGCTGCCTGTCAACAGTCGCCATGACTTCCTTTTCATGTGCGGCACGCGCCGCCGGCGTGGCGATTTTCGAGACGTCCTTGACCACGGCAAAAGCCACCGGCATCTGCCCCTTCAGGGCATCGGCGACGCCGACCACCGCCACCTCGGCGATATTGCTGTGGGCTTGAATGGCCTCCTCGATTTCCCGGGTGCCGAGACGATGGCCGGCAACGTTGATCACGTCATCGGTACGCCCAAGGATGAAGTGATAGCCGTCCTTGTCGCGAATGCCCCAGTCGAAGGTCGAGTAAACCAGCTTCTTCGAGAAGGTGGAGAAATAGGTGCGCACGAAACGATCGTCGTCACCCCACACGGTGGACATCACCCCGGGCGGCAGAGGCGGTACGATGGCCACGACAGCCTTTTCGTCGGGCCCTGCTTCGCTGGCATCCGCTTCGCGCAGCAGCTTGAGGTCATAGCCGTAGGCCGGGAACGACGGGCTGCCGAACTTGATGGGCGTCTTCTCGATGCCTGGAACAGCGGTCAGGATGGGCCAGCCGGTTTCGGTCTGCCAGTAGTGGTCGACGACGGGAATCTCCAACGCGTCCGATATCCAACGATGGGTCGGTTCATCCAGCGGTTCGCCGGCCAGGAACAGCATCTTGATGGATGACACGTCGTACTTCTTCAAATAGGCCGGATCCTGCTTCTTCAAAACGCGAATCGCAGTGGGCGAGGAAAACATCACCGTGGGCTTGTAGTCCTGCACGATCTTCCACCAGATGCCCGGGTCGGGGCGGATGGGCGTCCCTTCGTAGAGAATGGTGGTCATGCCCGCCAGCAGCGGACCGTAGACGATGTAGGAATGCCCCACCACCCAGCCGATGTCGGAGGTGGTGAACATGGTCTGACCGGCCGCACCGCAGTAGATGTGCTTCATGGACGCCGTCAGCGCCACGGCATGACCACCCACGTCACGCTGCACGCCCTTGGGCTTGCCAGTCGTGCCGGACGTATACAGGATGTAGGAGGGTTCGTTCGACTCCAGCCACGTCACCGGCACTTTGGCATCCATGTGCCTGGCGCGCAGTTCGGCGTAATCCTCATCGCGCCCCGCCACCATGGCCATGCCCTTGTCGATGCCGCGATTGACCAGCAGCACCTTCTCAGGTGGAAACGAGGAGAGTCTGATGGCTTCGTCCAGCAGATGCTTGTAGGGCACCGCCTTGCCGGCACGCATGCCGGCGTCGGACGACACCACCAGCTTGGGCTTGGCATCGTCGATGCGCGCCGCGAGGCTGGATGCGGCGAATCCGCCGAAGACCACCGAGTGAATGGCGCCGATGCGGGCACAGGCCAGCATGGCAAAGGCAGCCTCCGGAATCATCGGCATGTAGATGATGACGCGGTCGCCCTTGGCGACGCCCAGCGATTGCAGGATGGCGGCGCACCGGTTCACTTCGGCGTGCAGTTCACGGTAGGTGTAGGCCTGCTCGACGTCCACCTCGGTCGAGAGGTAGACCAGCGCTTTCTGGTCGGCCCGGGCGTCGAGGTGACGATCGATGGCGTTGTGGCAGAGATTGGTTTCGCCGCCGACGTACCATTTGGCAAAAGGCGGGCGGCTGTAATCGAGCACCTTCGTCCAGGGCTTGTGCCAGTCGATCAGTTGCCCCTGCTCCGCCCAGAATCCCTCTCGATCGGTAATGGAACGCTGATGAAACGCCTTGTACACGTTGTACTCTGCGGCCATGAGTCTCTCCTCCTCTGGATGATCCTGTTGCCCTGTCAGGGTGATTCTGGACGCCACCTCTTACTCGAACCTTACGCGCTTGTGTCGTGGCTCCTGCTCTGGACCCTACCGGGCCGCCAACGGGCGCAGCGCGATCCGCTAGCCGATCGCCACGACCAGTCTGCCTGTCACCCGGGATTCGATGAAGGCGGTGAAGGCCCCGGACAACTCGGCAAACGGAATGGTTTTCGTCATGGCGGCCAGGTGGCGCGGTCGCATGTCGCTGGCCAGTCGGCTCCACACCAACCGGCGCAGCGCCGGCGGCGTGGTGGCCGAATTGATGCCCAGCAGATTCACGCCGCGCAGGATGAATGGTGCAACAGTGGTGTTCAGCGTCATGCTTGCGACCAATCCGATGGAGGCAATGCTGCCGTTCTCCTGGACGGTACTGGCAATCCAGGACAGCACGTCACCGCCCAGGTTGTCGATCGCGCCCGCCCACTGCGCCGCTTCCAGCGGACGTATCTTCGACAGGTCGAGGTTCTGTCGCAGCATGACGTGCCGCGCGCCGAGTTCCTTCAGGTAATCCGACTGGGACTCCTTGCCGGTCAGGGCGGTCACCTCGTAACCGAGTCCGGCGAGAATATCGATGGCGATGGAGCCCACGCCGCCGGTGGCCCCGGTGACGATGACCGGGCCCGCCGATGGCGTAAGCCCGTTCTGCTCCATGCGCACGATACCCAGTGCAGCGGTATAGCCGGCAGTGCCCAGCGCCATGGATTCGAAAGCCGTCATGCCAGCGGGCATCGGGACGATCCAGTCGGCAGGCACTCGGGCATATTCGGCATAGCCGCCGTCGTGGGAGACGCCGAGATCGAAACTGGTGGAAATGACCGTGTCGCCCGCCTTGTAGCGCGGATCGGTCGACGACTCGACGATACCGGCCAGGTCGATCCCTCCGATGCAGGGAAAGCGCCGCACGATCCTGCCGGCGCCGGTGGCGGCCAGCGCATCCTTGTAGTTGACGCTGGAGTATTGAACCTTGATCACCACGTCGCCGGGATCGAGATCGGCGATGCGCGCGGTCTCCATGCTCGCGGCAACCCTCCCCGCCTGGTCGCGAATGCGAAATACCTGGAAGTCATTCATGCGCGAAATCCTCGCTTTTCTTCGAACCGATGCGCCCGCTGCGTCCTTGCAAATATCACCAATCCATTCGGTGAGCCGCCTGACTCGCTAGCAGGCGTTGCGGCGCTCCTCCGCGAGATACTCGCGGGATTGCATTTCAATGAGCCGGC
>CANIIN010000258.1 GCA_947467405.1 Betaproteobacteria bacterium
ATGCAAGGAGTGTTGGTGAATGCCAGCAATCCCAAGGCAACCATTTTCCTGCTCGCGGTGCTGCCGCAGTTCATCGACAGTTCGCATTCGTTGACCGGGCAGTATCTGGTCATCATGGCAACCTTGTCGGTGATCGACGTGATGGTCATGAGTGGCTACGTTCTGCTCGCATCGCGCGTTCTCGGACTGCTGCGATCGCCCCGGAATGTGCGCTGGATCGACCGCGGGTTCGGCACCTTGTTTATTGCTGCAGGCATCGCGCTGGCGGGCTGGAAGCGCCCGGCCTGAGCAAACGGACAGTCAGATACCTTTATGCTGCTTCAGCGATTGCGCAATCCTTCTCCACGCCGCATTGCCGTGTTGAAAGTGCTGGTCTTCATGGTGGCGTTGTTGCCGCTCGGGCATCTGCTGTACGGCGTATTCGTCAGCCCTGACATGCTCGGCGCCAACCCGGCAGAATTCATCACCCGTGCGACGGGCGACTGGGCGCTGCGCTTCCTGCTTCTCACGCTCTCTCTGACACCTCTGCGGCGCCTGACTGGATGGAATTGGGTGCTGCGACTGCGTCGAATGGTGGGTCTCTTCGCGTTCTTCTACGCCATCCTGCACTTTTCGAGCTATGTGAGCTTCGATCATGTCTTCGACATTGGCGCGATTGCGAGGGATATCGTGAAGCGGCCGTTTATCACGGTCGGCTTCCTCTGCCTGTCGCTGTTGCTGCCACTGGCGGTGACGTCGACACACGCCATGGTGCGGCGCATGGGTGGCCGACGCTGGCTGCAACTGCACAGGCTGGTGTATGTGATCGCCCCGCTGGGGGTGCTGCACTACTGGTGGATGGTCAAGCGCGATCTCACTCAACCGGTCATCTACGCCCTATTGCTGGCGTTGCTGCTGGGAATCCGGCTGGTATGGTTATCCAGCCGGTCCCGGACCTCAAGCTGAGCAGTAACTTCTAGTCGGCGCGACGCTGCGGAACAGCATGGCCGATCACGCCGCCATGCGTATGGGCGGCCGGCAGGTCATCCATGCCATGCGCCTCGACGTGTGCCTTCCGTGCCAGAAGCGAATAGGCCACCGGCACCACGAACAGGGTAAGCAGGGTGCCGAAGGACATGCCGCCCACGATGACCATGCCGATCTGGCTGCGCGATTCAGCGCCCGCGCCATGTGCCAGGGCCAAGGGCAAAGCACCCAGCACCATAGCGCCGGTCGTCATCATGATCGGACGCAGGCGCATGGTTGATGCATTGATGATGGCCTCCGTCATCTCTTCACCCTTGGCGCGCAACTGATTGGTGAACTCGACGATCAGGATGCCGTGCTTGGTGATCAGTCCCACCAGTGTGATCAGTCCCACCTGGCTGTAGATGTTCAGCGTGCCCCCGCTCAACCAGAGCAGAAACAGGGCGCCGGTCATGGAAAGCGGTACCGACAGCATGATCACGAAGGGCGTAGTGAAACTCTCGAATTGCGCTGACAGGACAAGGTAGATGAAGAACAGCGCCAGGATGAAGACGAAGTAGATTTCGCTTCCGGAGGCGCGGAACTCCAGCGACTGACCGTCCAATCCGGTTTGCGCGGTTGCTCCGATGGTGACCTTTGCTGCGGCATCGAATGCCTTCAGGGCATCGTCGATGGTGTATCCCGGGGCCAGCGTTCCCGTGATCTTGACTGCTCGCAGGCGCTGGAAGTGGTTGAGCGATTGCGGTGCCACGCCCTCCTTGACGTCCACGAAGTTCGCCAGCTGAATCATGGTGCCGCTGCGGCTGCGCACGTAGATATCGCTGATGTCGGCTGGCGTGGAGCGATCGACCGGTGCCACTTGGACGATCACATCATATTGTTCTCCGTCACGCTTGAAGCGGGTTACCTGGCGGCCGCCGAGCATGGTTTCCAGCGTGCGGCCGACGTTGTCGACGTTGACGCCGACATCGCCCAGCTTGTCGCGATTGATCTGCACCCGCACTTCCGGGGTGTTCAGTCGCAGGTCGGTCTGCAGGTTCTGGGCGCCCGGGAATTTGCGGACTTCTTCCAGGAAGCGCTCGACAATGCGGTTCAGTTCGGCATACGGCACCTGCGCCATGATCACGTATTCGATCGGCGTCGAGCGGAAGCGCTGACCCAGCGACGGCGGGTTGATGGTGAATACCTGCGCGCCGGGAATGCCGGCGAGCTTGGGGCGCAGTTCTTCAGCGATCTGCTGTTGTGATTTCTTGCGCTCCTCCCATGGTTTCAGGCGCAGCACCGCGTTGCCATCCACTACAGTCGGGAAGCCTGCAATGGCCGTGTAGGCAAACGCCTCTGGCACCTTGCTGTAGTACTCCTCGATGGCCTTCATCTGGTCGCCGGTGTAGATCGGCGTCGAACCTTGCGGCGCGGTGACTGCGCCAAAGATGATGCCGCGATCCTCGATCGGTGACAGTTCCGACTTGAGGCTGGTGAAAAAGAAACCACCGACTCCTATGGTGATCAACCAGCCCACAACAACGATCCAGCGCGCCGCCAGCGCACCGGTCAGAAGTCGACGATATCCGGATGACACCGCGTCGAAGCCGGCTTCGATCTTGTTGTAGAGCCAGGAGTGCTTTGTTTCATGTTTCAGCAGAATGGAGCACATCATGGGCGTCAGGGTCAAGGCCATGAAGCCCGACACCATGACCGCACCTGCCAGGGTCAGGGCAAATTCGATGAACAAGCGGCCCGTACGTCCTGTGGCAAAGGCGAGCGGTGCAAACACGGACGCCAGGGTCAGGGTCATGGCGATTACCGCAAAGGCGATTTCCTTGGCGCCGGTCATGGCCGCCTGCATGCGCGACATGCCATCTTCGAGGTGGCGGAAAATGTTCTCGAGCACCACGATGGCGTCATCCACGACCAGGCCGATGGCCAGCACCATGGCCAGCAAGGTGAGCGTGTTGATCGTGAAGCCGAAGAAATACATCAGGCCGAAAGCGCCGATCAGCGAGACGGGGATCGTGACGATCGGAATGATGGTGGCCCGCAGGCTGCGCAGGAAGAAGAAGATCACCAGCACCACCAGCACGACCGCTTCGAGAATGGTGGTGAACACGGATTTGATGGAGCGATCGATGAACTGCGAGGTGTCATAGGCAACGATCAGCTTCATCCCGGGAGGAAGATTCTCGTTGATGACGCCGACCTCGGCCTGTACGGCCTGGGAAAGCTCCAGCGGATTGGCTACGGCCTGCTTGATGACGCCGATATTGAGCGATGGTTTGCCATTGAAGCGCGACACCGTGCGTTCGTTGGCGGCGCCGATGGCAACGGTGCCCAGATCGCGGATGCGAACCGGATATCCGGCGACGTTGGCAACAATGATCTGGCCGAAGGCATCCGGCGTGCGAACGTCGGTTTCCGCAACCACCGTGAATTCGCGCGTGCTTGATTCGATGCGTCCGGCGGGAATTTCGGCATTCTGGCGTCGCAGCGCGTCCTCCACGTCCTGCACCGTGAGTTTGTATCCGGCGAGTCGCGTGCGATCCAGATTGACGCGCATGGATACAGGGCGTTCTCCGAATACACGGACATCGGCGGCGCCAGGCAATACCGACAGCCGTGGCTTGATGTACCGATTCACGTAATCGGTCGCTTCCAGCGTGGTGAGCGAGCCTGCTTCTACCGAGATGTTGACGACTGGCTGTGAATCGGCCTCCACCTTCGCAATGACCGGTTCCGATACTTCAACGGGCAGCCTTGCGCGCACGCGCGAGACCTTGTCGCGCACGTCGGCCGCCGCGGAGTCCGGACTGCGAGTCAGTCGGAACCGCACGTTGATCAGGCTGCGCTCGGGACGGCTCTGCGAAGTCATCAGGTCGACGCCCTCGATGCCGGACAGGGAATCCTCGAGGATCTTGGTGACCTGCGATTCGACGACTTCCGCCGAGGCGCCACGGTAGTCCGTGTTGATGCTGACGATCGGCTCATCGATGCGCGGATATTCCCGCACCGACAGGCGCTGATATGAAATCAGGCCCACCAGAAGGATGACCAGCGACAACACGGTGGCGAACACCGGGCGGCGTATGCAAATCTCTGGAAGTGTCATCGGTTTGCCTCGAGCGGGTTGGTGGAGCAGGTTCTGTGCGTGGTTTGAGCGGGTGTAGCGATAGAGATGGTTCAGTTCTTTGCAGCGGCCTTGCCCGCCGCATTGCCTGCATCGGCTTTGTCGTCCTTGGGAGCGCCCTTTGCAGCCTCGGGCTTGCCGCCGCCCGACGTGACGGGGGTGCCTTCACGCAGTCGTGCCTGTCCGGCCGTGACGATGGTGTCGCCCTTTTCGATGCCGCTGATGATTTCCACTTTGGCGTCACGGCGCTGACCTGTTTCTACCTTGACCCGGTTGGCCTTGCCATCGACGATGCGGAACAGGAAGTTGTCCGTACCCTGTGGTACCAGCGCCTCCTCTGGAACCACCATGGCGTCGCGCTTGGACTGTGTCAGCAGACTGATGCGGGCGAACATTCCGGGCCGCAATGTCGTGTCCTGATTGCGCACCTGGGCACGCACGACCACCGAGCGCCCTGCTGCGTCCAGCAGCGGGTTCACGGCGATGATCCTGCCGTCGTAAGTCTTGCCCGGTATGGCATCGAGTGCGACCTTCATGGTTTGCCCGACCTTGACGTCACGCAGGAAGTTCTCCGGCACACGGAAGTCGATCTTGATCGGATCGATCGCCTCCAGATTGACCAGGTCGGCGCCTTCCTTGACGTAATCACCGATGGACACGACGCGCAGGCCGATGAGCCCTGCAAAAGGTGCCTTGATCTCGGTCTTGGCGATTCTCGCCTCAACCAGGGCAAGCGAAGCCTGCGCCAGTTCATGGGCGCTCTTGGCTTCATCGCGTGCCTGGCCGGAGATGAAATTTCTGCTGGCGAGGTCGACGGCGCGCTCGTACTTGGATTTTGCGAGATCGAGATTGGTGCGCGCCTGCTGCACTTCGGCCTGATTGACCGCA
>CANIIN010000259.1 GCA_947467405.1 Betaproteobacteria bacterium
GGCCATGGAGATCGTGCTCTCCTATGTCGGTGCCGCAGCCACCAAGTCCATCGTGCTGGGGCTCATCATCCTGGCCACGGCGTCACTGATCGTGCCGATCCGCATCGAGCATCCGTTCTGGATGCTGCTGTTCCTGGTGCTCACGGCGGTGACCTTCTGCCTGGTCGGCTTCATCATCGGCATCTGGGCAGACGGCTTCGAAAAGCTGCAGATCATTCCGCTCCTGATCATCACCCCGCTCACCTTCCTGGGGGGCAGCTTCTACTCCATCAAGGTATTGCCGCCGTTCTGGCAGAGCGTGTCGCTGTTCAATCCGGTGGTGTACCTGATCAGCGGCTTCCGCTGGAGCTTCTATGGCCAGGCCGACGTCGATATCGGCATCAGCCTGGGCATGACGGCGGTGTTCCTGGCCGTCGCGCTGGGCGTCATCGCGTGGATCTTCCGCACCGGGTATCGCCTGCGCACCTGAACGGTGCGGCACGAACCGCTGCGAAGCGACGGCGGGCGCACTGGTCACGACGCCCTGCGCCGTGAGAACATCCGGTCATCAGACCGACTACCAAACGAGGATCCGCACATGGCACGCATCCGCATCACTGCCGCCGGCATGACCTTCATCGGCGAAACCCACCCCGACGCGCCCAAAACGGTGGCCGCGTTCATGAAGATGCTGCCCTACAAGCAGAAAGTCATCCACGTGCGCTGGAGCGGCGAAGGCGTGTGGATACCGTTGGGCGAGTGGAAGATGGGCGTGGATTTCGAAAACCACACCAGCCATCCGTCGGTCGGCGACATGCTGTTCTATCCGGGCGGCTACAGCGAAACCGAATTCATCCTTGCTTATGGCGCCTGCTGCTTCGCCAGCAAGATGGGCCAACTGGCCGGCAATCACTTCCTGACCATCGTCGAAGGCCGCGAGCAATTGCGCGACCTGGGCAAGAAGGCGCTCTGGGAAGGCGCGCAGGACATCCTGTTCGAAGCGGCCTGAACGCCGGACAAATCGACAAAAGCCCGGAGATGCCCTGTTGACGGGGATCTCCGGGCTTTTTCGTTCCCGGCAGGCATGCGCCAGGGGCGCATGCCCTGATGACATCGTTACAGCTTGTACAACCGCCTGGCGTCGCCGCAGATCATGGCCTCGCGCTCGTCGGCGGGCACACCGGCGAGGGACTCCTCGATGACGCGGCGGCTGCATGGCCAGTCATGGCGATGGTGCGGGTAGTCGTTGAACCACATCATGTTCTTCACGCCGATGTAATGACGGTTGACCACGGCGAACGGCTCGCGGATGAAGGTGATCATCCAGTTGCGGCGGAAATCCTCGGATGGCAGGTACTTCAGTTTAGAGCCGGTCCACACGCGGTTGCGCCACCAGTGGTCGTCCATGTGCTCGAGCATGTTCGGCACCCAGCCGGCGCCCTTCTTGCGCGCGCCCGATTGCGGCAAATCATAGGGAGGCCGACTTGGCGCGGCAAACTGATTTTACTGATACGTTTGATCAGCAATACCCATGAGGAAGCACTGATCAAGTTCCGAATATGCACAACGTCATCGACGCTTCCCTCTGAAGTAGGGGATATACAAGGGGGCTTGCCCCCTTGTTCAGTGAATCCATAAGAAACTCCCTCACATTTGCAATGCGAATCACTCGCGCTTCATACCCCAAATGCGCGGAGGATGCATACTGCACGGACCATGACCAGCCTCATCGTTTCCACTGTCTTCTTCTTCATCGCCAGCTTCCTGATCGGTCGCTGGGCGGACAGCATGGATTTTCCCAAAGGCATGGTGCGCAGCGCCTCGGTCTTCGTGCTGGCACTGACCGTCTCGTATGCCGTGGCGGCGCTGGTGGACTGGCTCAGCTGATTCGATCCTGCTATTGGATGGCCAGTCCAACGCATCGATCTGGCTGACCGCCTGCCCGACCAGCGCCTGCGGTAGACAGCGCAGCCTCAGTCCGGCAGGCGCAGCAGTTCTTCGAGACCGGGATTGCTGGCCGCCACGGCATCTACCGCGCGGCTCTTCAGCGGCTGCAGTTCGTGGGCGATGAGCGTGAATGACACGATGCCGTACAGCCCCATCACCATGGTGAGCTCCATGATGCCGACCTGGCCCAGGTGGCCGAGCACGCGATCGTAGGTCGACTGGGACACCTTGTGATCGCGGTACAGCTCGGTGCAGAAGGCGAATACATCGCGCTCGTCATCCTTGCTGAAGTCCGGCGCGCGCCGTTCGCGAATGGCGCGGATGACCTCCTCGGAGATACCCTGCTTCAGCGCCGGCGGCACATGCTCCAGCCATTCAATCTTCGCGCCCCAGTGCCGGGCCGTGACCAGGATGGCCAGTTCTCGCAAGCGCAGCGGCAAGGTCGCGCCGATTCGCACCGCGCGCGCCAGGTCGTCCCATTTGTCGAGGATCTCCGGCCGCAACAGGGCAGCCCTGAATGGCCCGACCAGCGCGCCGCGCTCCGCCTGACCGACCACCTTGTCGTGCACACGGCGTTGCTCGGGCGTCATTTCGTGAAGTTCGGGTGGCTTGAGGCGTGACATGAACGTGTTTCTCCAATAAGGGTTGTGAAAGTAAAAAAATAAATAGGGGACAGACCACGTTTTACACATCGCCGGCTGACTATGGGCAGACCGAGCATGGAAAACGTGGTCTGTCCCCTATTTCTTACGACTGTGGAAAACGTGGTCTGTCCCCTATTTCCGCGACTGTGGAAAACGTGGTCTGTCCCCTATTTCCGACTTGTCCCCTATTTCCGACTGATCGCGCGCCATCTGCTCCGCCATTTCCTGCTGCCAGGCGGCACGGGTTCTGAATTTCGGAAAGCGCCGGGCGATGGCCTCGGCCCTGGCCATGATCTCGGCGTCGGTCTGCGCGAAGTCAATGGGTTCGCGCAGCGGCTGGTCGCAGTACCAGGGCGTATCGGTGAACACCTCGATGCGATTGCCCTCGGGATCGCGGCAATAGATCGAGATGGCATTGCCGTGCGTGGCCGGCTGCATGTCGGTCGCGCCATGTTCCAGCAGTCGCGCGTGATAGCGGCGCAGCGTGGCCAGGTCCGGGACGCGGAACGAAATCTGGTTGATGGGATTGAACACCATCTGCCCCGGCACGGCCTCTGGCCGTCCGCTCACCAGCACTACTTGATGATGCTCCGACGGGTCGCGGCTCAGGAACACCAGTTGCACCGCACCCAGGTCGCCGCAGTCGGTCTGCGTGAAGCGCAATGCGCCCTTGTAGAAGGCGGCCATGCGCGACAGATCGGCGACAAAAAAACCGAAGTGGCTGAAGGACAGGTCGCCCGGCTGGAAGGTTTTTGCATCGTGCAGATTCATGGTGTGGCAATCCAATCTGTCGAGGATTTCCCGATTAAGTTCCCGATACCCGGCAAAAACTGGTCATTCCCGCGCAAGCGGGAATCCAGTGTCTTTGACGCATTGAAAAGTCGCCGGATTCCGGCTCGACGCTCACGCGTCGTCCGGAATGACGAGCAATTGCTGCGACTCCTGATTCTTGAATGGATCATGGGCTGGTCCTGCGATCTACTTCGCCGGCCAGCCCAGGCTGCGCCGCAGCACAGCTTGCGCTTCATCAGCCGAAAGCCCGCCCGAACCGCGCCACGCCACGTGCTGGTCCGGTCGCACCAGCAGCACATCCGCCTGATACAACGCGCGCAGATCGGATCGATGCAGTTGCAAAACCTGCAGCGGGACACCGATTTTTTCTGCCGCACTCCTGAAGGCCGCAAGTCCGTCGCTGCCCTTTCCATCAACGGTCAGAACGGTGAACCACGGCCCGAGCTTGTCATGGATCGATTGACCATCCGCCAGAAACACGCTCGGCAGGCGCGCGCCCGGCGCGGTGGTGGGATGATAAATCAACGGATCGTCGCTCCACTCGGCATCCGGTTCATCAGCCACGATGGGCGAATCCCGATAGGCGTACCCCAGTTCGATGCCCATGCTTTCGTTCTCGGCGTTGCCCAGCGCTTCGATTCGCGCTGCGGCCTCGCGTCGTGCCGCATCACCCTCGGCACCGGTTTGATACAGAGATGGCGAATACAGGCCGGCAATCTTCAGCCGCACGTCCGCGTGACGGCGCGAACCTTCGCGATTGCGCAGCGCCACCGGACGGCGTTCGATCTCCACCGACTCCAGCAACTGCGGTCCGCCAAAACCCTTCAGCATGGCGGCCAGCTTCCACGACAGGTCATAGGCCTCGCACACGCCGGTGTTCATGCCGTAGCCGCCGGTGGGAATGTATTGGTGCACCGCGTCGCCGGCCAGCCACACGCGGCCCCGGCCGCAGGCGTCCGCCACCAGCAGGTGCGGCGTCCACGGATTGGCCACCAGCACCTCATGCTCGATGGGCGCTCCGACAAACTGCGCCACGAGTTCCGCGGGCTTGATCGAATCCACCGCCACATCCGGCGCAATGCGCGCATGCAGCGTCCAGACGTCGTCGTCGTTCTGCGCCACCAGCGTGCCCAGCGGCGACTGGTAGTGCCAGGCGCGCCCCCAGCGCAGCAGCAGGTCGCGGCGCGGCGAACGGAAATGCACCGTGAAGCGCTGCATGATGCGCGCGTCGCCCGCGAGGTTGATGCCCAGACAGGAGCGCACGCGACTGGAGCCGCCATCGCAACCGGCCAGATAAGCGCAGCGCACCTGCGAGGTCGTTTCCGTTTTACGGTCGCGCAACGTGACGGTCACGCCGTCGGCGTCCTGCACCAGGTCCTCGAATTCCACGCCGAAGCGCACCTCGATCAGGGGTTCGGCCTCGATGGCCGCCTTCAGCACCGGTTCGATTTCCACTTGCGACACGCGCATCGGCGAATCGGCGGGCTGGGTGCCGTCGTTCGTCGCACGGATCAGCGCGCGGTGTTCGCTCACGCTCGGATACTTGAATCGATGCAGTTCATGGCCGGTTAACTGCGCATGACCCGTGAACTGCGTGATCCATGACAC
>CANIIN010000260.1 GCA_947467405.1 Betaproteobacteria bacterium
CTGGATACGCTGGTGTCCCTGTCGAACCGCATTGCCGTGCTGGCCGACCAGCGCATCCTGGCCTACGGCACGCTGAAAGAAGTGACGTTAGTTGATCATGTATTCATTCGCAATTTCTTCCTGGGGGAGCGCGGCATGCGCGCCCTGTGGGCGGCGCACGAGCCGTTGCCCTTACTGGCCCGGGCCGCAGGACCGAGGAAGCCATGACCCATTGCGTTCATGGCATTGTGATTGTCGACCATGACGGGGCTTCACGAACAAGGCGGCCCCGTCGTCTCGTTGATGGCATTGAGGGAGGTTGATTCAAATGGAAAATCGCGCACATGCTCTGGCCGCCGGATTGTTCACCATCGTTCTCGGCGCAGCACTGATCGTTGCAGTCATGTGGTTCAACAAGGACGATGTCAAGCTTGACCGCTACGACATCGTGACGACTCAATCGGTGTCGGGGTTGAAGGTCGAGGCTGCCGTGCGTTTTCGCGGCGTCGAGGTGGGGCGCGTGACAGCCATTCGTATCGAGCCCGGCATCGGCGGCCGCATCCGCATCGAAATCGGCGTGACGTCCCAAACGCCCATTACCAAGGCGACCTACGCGCAGCTCGGCTATCAGGGTGTGACGGGGTTGGCATTCGTCACGTTGAACGACACCGGAACATCGAAGGATTTTCTGCTGCGCGCCGAAAATGAAGTGCCGCAACTGCCCCTGCGCGCGTCGCTGCTGGACAATGGCGAAGATCTGCTCGGGTCGGTCAGCGAGATCGCCGGACGCGTGAATGCGCTGCTCGGCGACGAGAACCAGAAACTGGTGCGGCGCACGCTGGCCGGCCTGGAAAAGGCCACCCAGCGCACCGCGGACCTGGCCGATCAACTCGCACCCGGCGCGCGCAGCATTCCCGCGCTGGTGTCCGATACGCGAGGCGCGGTACAGAAGGCCGATGCGCTGCTGGCGAATCTGAATGCGCTCACGTCGCGAATCGACGAGAAGATCGAAGTGCTGACGCGCGTGGCGAACACGGTCGACGAGGTCGGCGGCACCGCCCGGTCCGTTAACGACGAAACGCTGCCACGGTTGAATGCGCTGGTGGACGAACTGAGCCGTGAAACGCGCGCGCTCGACCGGCTCCTGAGCACGATCGGCGACCACCCGCAGAGCATCGTATTCGGGGCTCCGCCACGACGGCCGGGACCGGGTGAGCCGGGATTCGGAGGAGGGGCTTCAAAGTGAGAAACATCATGAACGGCAAATACCGATTCGTCCGGCGGTTCATTCTCTCGCTCAGCCTGCTGCCAGTGCTGGTGGCGTTGCCTTCCTGCACCTTGGGACCTGCACCAGTGCCGGAGCCGGTCAGCTATGACTTTGGCGCCATGCCCGTCTCAAGCGGACCGGTGAAAATTCGCCAGAGCCTGCTGGTACAGGACGTCGCGGCTCCGAACTGGATGGACTCCCCGGCGATCTTTTATCGTCTGGCCTTTCGAGATGCGGCGCGGCCGCAGGCCTATTCCGGCAGTCGCTGGGTCATGCCGCCGGCAATCCTCGTGACGAATCGCCTGCGTCAGAAGATGGCGGCGGCCAGTGGCGGCGTCGTGGTGCCCGCCGACGGCATTCGCACCAGCAACGTGCTGCGTCTGGAGGTCGAGGATTTCGTTCAGGTCTTCGATGCGCCGGGTCAAAGCAGGGCCGTCGTGCGCCTGCGCGCATCGTTGCTTGGCAACCGCGCGCTCATCGCGCAGCGCACGTTCACGATCGAGCAACCATCCGCCACGCCGGATGCCGAAGGCGGAGTGAAGGCGCTGACGGCTGCGTCGGAGCAGGCCATCGATCAAATCGTGGATTGGACCGCCTCCCAGATCAAAGGCTGACACGGTAATGCCAGGATCCGGAAGCTGGGAAGACGTGCTGGCATTCTGGTTCGGCTGGCCGGATGCGGCTGACTATGCTCAGTACCGCAAGGCCTGGTTCGTGAAGGATGCAACTTTCGATGCTGCCATTCGTGAACGATTCCTCGGGACCTGGCAACAGGCATCTCAGGGAGGGCTTTCTGATTGGGCGGCATCACCACGATCCACGCTGGCGCTGATCGTGGTGATGGATCAGTTTCCGCGCAATCTGTTCCGGGGCGACGGACGGTCCTTTTCCACCGACTCCCGTGCGCTCCAAATCGCGTGCAATTTGGTGGACGCAGGCCTCGATGCGGGTTTTCTTCCGGTGGAGCGGAGTTTCGTCTATCTGCCCTTCGAGCATTCCGAAGATCCCGCCATGCAGGATCGTTCGGTACAGCTCTTTGCGGCGCTGGAGGCACATCCGGCCGGTCCGCAGATGCTCGATTACGCGTGTCGCCATCGTGACGTGATTGCCCGATTTGGGCGCTTCCCGCATCGCAACGCGGCGCTGGGGAGGATCAGCACGCCGGAAGAATTGGCCTGGCTGGCGCAGCCGGGATCGGGGTTCTGATGTCGGCGCCGGCGGACCACGAGATCGGTGCCGAGGGCGATGCGGTGTCCGCGTGGGTCAAGCGTTTCGTCCCGTTGATCAAGGCGGGTGGCCGAGTGCTGGATCTGGCCTGCGGGTCTGGCAGGCATGCGTGCTATCTGGCGTCGAGAGGACATGCCGTCGTGGCAGTGGACCGGGATATCGCTGCGCTGGAACTGCTGCGACGGGCGGCGACTGCTCCAGGATTCAAGAGTTCGGCAAGTGGTGTGGTGGAGACTCTGCAATGCGATCTCGAGTCGTCCCCCTGGCCGTTTTCGGCGGCAAGTTTCGACGCGATCGTCGTGACGAACTACCTGCACCGGCCGCTATTCACGCCGATCCTGGCAGCCATGCGGCCGCACGGCGTGCTGATCTATGAAACCTTTGCCGAAGGGCACGAACGGTTGGGTCGGCCGCGCAACCCGTCCTTCCTGCTGCGCCGCGATGAATTGCTTGGGTTGATGCCCGGCAACTGGATCGTGGTGGCTTTCGAGCAAGGCCGGGAGGAGGGTCCGCAGCCAGCCGTTCGGCAGCGAATATGTGCTGTTAAAACATCGCTTTGGCCTGTTCTGGCGCGGGCGGCGGAGCACGCTGGATGAACAGTTTGTAACGACTTCACTGCAATCCTTTGCGGTAAAATGGAACACTTCAAGCCGATTGTTGTCGAACACGTGACCGTGCGTGTCACGGCCGGCCAAAGCCGGCCAATTTTTGGGGTATTCGCATGCTGACTGGCAGCCTCGTTGCCATCGTTACACCGATGCTGGATGACGGGAAACTGGACCTGCAGAGGTTCCGCTCGCTCATCGATTTTCATATTGCCGAAGGAACCGACGGCATCGTGGTGGTCGGGACCACAGGCGAGTCGCCCACGGTCAATTTCGATGAGCACAAGGAATTGATTCGCCTCGCCGTCGAATACGCTGGCGGACGGATTCCGATCATTGCCGGCACCGGCGCCAACTCCACTGCCGAGGCAATCGAGCTGACTGCCTCGGCCAAGAAGGCCGGCGCCGTAGCCTGTCTGTCCGTGGTGCCGTACTACAACAAGCCATCCCAGGAAGGCCTGTACCGGCATTTCCGCGCCATTGCAGAGGCGGTCGAGATCCCGACCATTCTGTACAACGTGCCGGGGCGTACCGTGGCCGATCTCGCCAACGATACCGTGCTGCGCCTCTGCGAAGTGCCGAACATTGTCGGCATCAAGGATGCGACGGCGAACATCGAGCGCGGGACCGATCTGCTGCGTCGCGTGCCGAAGGATTTTGCCGTGTACAGCGGCGATGATGCGACGGCGCTGGCGCTGATGTTGCTTGGCGGCCACGGCGTGATCTCCGTGACGGCCAATGTGGCTCCTCGCCTGGTGCATGAAATGTGCGTGGCGGCCCTGGCCGGAAAAGTCGTGCAGGCGCGCGATATCAATTTCAGGTTGCTGGGCCTGGCCCAGAAGCTCTTTGTCGAGGCAAATCCCATTCCGGTGAAATGGGCCGTGGCGCAGATGGGCCTGATCGGCCCGGGATTGCGTCTTCCGCTGACGCCGCTGGCTGGCCAGTTTCACGATACTGTGCGCGACGCCATGGCACAGGCCGGCATTGCACTCAACGTTGCCCTGCGTGTTGTAGAAGGAAAAGCATGATGTTGATTCTGCGCAAAATGGTGTATGTCTGTGTGCCGTTGTACGCGATGATCCTGGCGGGGTGTGACACCGTTCAGAAGGTCTCTGAAATCGGCGCTATCGATTACAAGTCCGAGTCCAAGCAAAGGCAGTTGCCCCCGCTGGAGATTCCGCCGGACCTGCGCGCTCCCAATCGTGATGACCGCTTTGCCGTACCGGGTGGTGCTGCGGGTTCGACGACCTTGTCCGAATTCAACGCCAGCCGCGCAGGCGCGACGCGCACCTCGTCCGCCAGTTCGGACGTGCTGCCCAAGGTGCAGAACGCCCGTCTGGAGCGAGCGGGAACGCAACGCTGGCTCGTCGTCCAGGCTTCGCCCGAGGCGTTGTGGCCGGTGGTGAAGGAATTCTGGCAGGAGTCCGGATTCCTGATCAACGTCGACCAGCCGGACTCCGGTGTGATGGAAACGGACTGGGCGGAGAATCGCGCCAAGCTGCCGCTGGATTTCGTGCGAAATTCGTTGGGCAAGGTGCTCGACCAGGTTTTTTCGACCGGGGAGCGCGACAAGTTCCGGACACGGCTGGAGCGCGGCGGGCAGGCGGATACGACGGAAATCTACGTCAGCCATCGCGGCTTGCTGGAGGTGGTCAACAATCAGCAAAGCGGTGGAACGATCTGGCAGGGTCGTCCGTCCGACCCCGAACTGGAAGCCGAATTCCTGACCCGGATGATGGCGCATCTTGGCGTGGAGGGCGCGCGCGCGCGTACGCTGGTGAATACCGCTGAGGCAAAGGTTCCTGACAAGGCCCGTCTGGTTCGCGCGGCCGATGGCAGCAGTGTCGTCGATGTCATGGAGCCATTCGACCGTGCCTGGCGTC
>CANIIN010000261.1 GCA_947467405.1 Betaproteobacteria bacterium
GCTGCTCTGGCCGGAATTTCTTACCGCACCACGAGCCGATGATGATGTCCGGTTGCGCGGCGATGAGCTCGGCGCCATCCGCGACGATGCGTCCCTTCGCATCCGGCGACAGTGCGCGCTGCGGGAAGACCTCGTCGCCACCGGCGATGCCGACCAGTTCCGACACCCAGCGAATGCCGCTGATCATCGGCTCGTCCCATTCCTCGAAGTAAACACGCGGCCGCACCGCATCCGATGCCGCCTCGCTGCGCAGGGCGTCCAGCCCCGCTTCCAGTTGCGCCACCAGCCGCTCGCCGGCCGGTGCCGCACCGACCATGGACGCCAGCATGGCGATCATGTCGAGGATCTCATTGACGCTGCGCTGGTTGAACACATGCACGTTGATGCCGTGGCGGATGAGATCGGCGGCGATGTCGGCCTGCAGGTCGGAAAAGCCCAGCACCAGGTCGGGCTTCAGTTCGAGGATGCGGTCGATCTTCGCGCTGGTGAAGGCCGACACGCGCGGCTTCTCGCGCCGTGCGCGCGGCGGGCGCACCGTGAATCCGGAAATGCCGACGATGCGCCGCTCTTCACCGAGCAGGTACAGCGTTTCGGTGGTCTCCTCGGTCAGGCAGACGATGCGTTCAGGAAATCGCGCTGGCATGGCGATCAAGCACCGGCGGACGGTCGATGAGCGGTCGAGCCGGGTAACGCCGGACGAAATGGCTCGCAGATCCGCATGGATAAAGGATCTGCAAAGGGTTTGTTCATGCGATGGACCCGCACGAGGCGCGCATCGAAAGGACGGCTGACGCGATCAGCCTAGAGTTTCTTGCGTACCGCGTCGGCCGCTTCCTGAGTCTTTTCGCCAGCCTTCTCGATATCCTTGCCGAGTCCCTGCACGGTGTTGCAGCCGGTCAGCGCAGCCAGAAGGCCTATAAAAAAAGTGGCTGCGATCAGTTTTCTCAGCATGGAAATGCTCCTCGTGGATTGGGGCTGGAGTGGATGCAAGGCGCGCCAGGGCGCGAGCCTTGTCGCGGGAGGATTCTGACTTGGCGTCGCCGCGCTGTCTGTGACTTTGTGGCGCTTCGGCCTTCAGGCCGGCGTCATGAACGCCTGAGGGAACCAGACCGGCAGCCTACTTCCAGAGTTTCCACCATTGGGACTTGGCGTCAGTCGTGCCCTTGATATAGGCGCTGTCCGGAAAGTTCTTGCGCAGCACGCGATCCGCATCGTCACGCAGATCGGCGAGGCCGAGCGCATCGTAGGACTTGACCAGCAGGTACAGGCCTTCTTCGTTGGACGGGGCGGTCGGGAAGTTCGCCAGTGCGTATTGCACGCGCGTGGTGGCGGCCACGTAGGCCTCGCGCTTGACGTAATAGCGCGCCACATGCACTTCATGCGCGCCCAGCGCGTTGATCAGGTAACGCATGCGCACGATGGAGTCCGGGGCGTACTTGCTGTCCGGATAGCGCGCGGCCAGTTCCTTGAAGGCGTCGAAAGAATCGCGCGCCGCCTTGGGATCGCGCTCGCTCGGATCCTGGTCGCCGAGCCGGCCGACGATGCCGATGTCCTGATTGAAGTGCGTGAGGCCCTTCAGGTAGTAGGCGTAGTCGACGTTGGAATGATTCGGATAGAGCTTGATGAAGCGGTCGCAGGCAGCGATGGCGGACTCCACCTCGCCTTGCTTGAAGTAGGAGTAAGCCACCTCGATCTGCGCCTGCTGCGCGAAGCGGCCGTAGGGAAAGCGCGCCTCGAGTTTTTCGAAGTACTTGATGGCCTGGTCGTACTTGCCGTCATTCATCGCGGTCTTGGCTTCGTTATACAACTGCTGCGCCGACCAGCCGATGGTTTCGTCCTTCGCGTCGCCCAAGAAACCGCAGCCGCCGAGCAGCAAAGCGGTGATGAGGGTCAGGATTAAGGCTAAACTCCGGTTCATGATGGAGCACTCCGATGAAGAAGCCGATTATACCGTGACAGACCTGGAAGAAGCCGCCGGAGAAGCCGACGCAGGAAAGGTCGCCGAAGCGGCCATGCCTGCCACCGCGGTGCCGCTGGACCTGGCCGGTCTGCGGCTGGACCAGGCGCTGGCCCGCATGTTTCCCGAGCATTCGCGCAGCCGGCTGTCGTCCTGGCTGCAGGACGGCCATATCCTGCTGGACAGAAAACCCGGCAGGCCGGCCCAGAAAATCTGGGGCGGGGAACGTGTCGAGTTGCTGGCGACCCCCGGCGCCGGCTCCGGCGACGACCTGCCGGAAGACATCCCTCTCAACGTCGCCTACGAAGACGACACCGTCATCGTCATCGACAAGCCGGCCGGCCTGGTGGTGCATCCGGGCAGCGGCAACAGCCAGGGCACGATGTTGAATGCGCTGCTGCATCACGCGCCGGCGCTGGGCAACGTGCCGCGCGCCGGCATCGTGCATCGCCTGGACAAGGAGACCAGCGGCCTGCTGGTGGTGGCCAAGACGCTGCCGGCGCAGACCCACCTGGTGCGCCAGTTGCAGGCGCGCACCGTCAAGCGCGACTACCTGGCGCTGGTGCACGGCAATGTGGAGCGCGACGGCGAGGTCGATGCGCCGGTGGGCCGCGATCCGCAGAACCGCGTGCGCATGGCCGTCACCGGCGGCGGCAAGGAAGCCCGCACCCGCTATCGCGTCGTGGATCAATTCCCGGATGCGCGGGTCACGCTGGTGGAATGCAGCCTCGACACCGGCCGCACGCACCAGATCCGCGTGCACATGCAGTCCATCGGCCATCCGCTGGTGGGCGACGGCGTGTATCGCTCGGGGCGGCATTTCTTCAAGGACGCCGATGACACGGCGGGCAGCGCGGCGGCGCTCATGAAGGCGCTCGACGCGGCCGGCCGCCAGGCCCTGCACGCGCGACGCCTGGCGTTCGTTCATCCGCTGAGCGGTGAAACGCTGTCGTTCGAATCACCCTTGCCGGAGGACCTCCGGCAACTGCTGGACGCGCTGCGTCAGCAGCGATGAGCGGCGCGCTTTCCTCGGCGTCCGCCAGCAGCGGGCGACTGGCGCAGGACCCGTGGTTTCATCCGCAGTGGCCGGCGCCACGGCGGGTGCGTGCGCTGTCCACGCAGCGCGCGGGAGGCGCCAGCGACGGCGCCAATCATCGTTATGCCAGCCTGAATCTGGGTACCCATGTCGGCGACGATCCGGAGACCGTGCGGCGCAATCGCGAATGCCTGCGCGCGGCACTGCCGGCCGAACCGCTGTGGCTGAACCAGGTGCATGGCACCCGGGTGCTGGACGCCGACGGCCCGTTGCCGACCGATGGCCTGCCGCCCGAGGCCGATGCCGCCGTGACGCGCACGCCGGGACGTGTGCTGGCGGTGATGACTGCGGATTGCCTGCCGGTGCTGCTGGCCGATCGCGCCGGCACGGTGGTGGCGGTGGCGCATGCCGGCTGGCGCGGCCTGGCGGCCGGCGTGATCGAGAATGCCGTGCGCGCCATGAACGTATCTGGCGGTGCGAAGGACGGCGACATCGTGGCGTGGCTGGGGCCGGCCATCGGCCCGCGTGCCTACGAAGTGGGCAGCGACGTGCGCGATGCGTTTGTCTTTGGCGATTCGGTCGCGCACGATTCGGCGCACGCCGACCCGGCGGCGATCGATGCCTTCGAGGCGCGCGCCAACGGCAAATATCTCGCCGACCTGTATCATCTGACCCGCCGCCGTCTCGAACGGGTCGGCGTGACGGACGTGCATGGCGGTGACGCCTGTACTTTCGGCGAGCGGGAGCGCTTCTTCTCGTTTCGCCGTGACGGCCAGACCGGCCGCATGGCGAGCCTGATCTGGCTGGAATAAGCTGGTTGGAATAAGCCGCATGAATTTCTTGCAACGAATTGGAGAGCGACTGAACGCGTACGTCTGACGCGCCGGCCCTGACGTAACAGGAGCGGCGCCAAGTGTGCAGCGTGCAGTCCGGAAGGTCCCGATGTCTACCTTGTCCTGGATTGTCTTCACCAGCGTGATCGGCGGCGTCGCCAGCGTGGCGCTGGCCGGCGTTGTCGCGCTGTCGGCGCGCGCCACCTGGATTCCCACCCTGGTCAGCTACGCCATCGGCGCGCTGCTGGGCGCGGCGTTCCTCGAGATCCTGCCCGAGGCGTTCCAGCAGGCGAAGGACGTGCATACGCTGACGGCCACCGTGCTGGCCGGCATCCTGGCTTTCTTCGTGCTGGAGAAGCTGGTGCTGTGGCGCCACTGCCACTACGACGATTGCGAAGCGCATGCGCCGCATGAGGCGGCGGGGCATGCGCATGATCACGAGACATCGAACGACAAATCACACGGCATGCTGCTGGGCCACGCCGGCTATCACCACGGCGGCCGCGTCGACAGCGGCGGCGCCGACCACGGCCGCAGCGGTCTGTTGATCCTGATCGGCGACAGCTTCCACAACTTCTGCGACGGCATCCTCATCGCTGCCGCCTTCATGGAAAGCACGCAGCTCGGCCTCGTGACCGCAGCCGCCGTGATCGCGCACGAGATCCCGCAGGAGATCGGCGATTTCGTCATCCTGCTGCATTCCGGCTACAGCAAGGCGCGCGCCTTCGCGCTGAACCTCCTGTCCAGCTTCGCCATGCTGGTGGGCGGCCTGCTCGGCTACTTCCTGCTGCAGGAGTTGAGTTCATGGATCAACACCGTGCTGGCGCTGGCGGCCTCGAGCATGATCTACGTGGCGGTGGCGGACCTCATTCCCGGCCTGCATCGCCGGCCGGAACTGAAGGCGACCCTGCAGCAAGTCGTGCTGATCGCGCTGGGCGTGGCGTCGATCTGGGCGGTGACGTTGCTGGTGGGGGATCACTGAGCAGGGGCTGAGTGCTTGAAGATGCCCGCGGATTGGGCTTCTTCAAGAGGTTGTGATTCTGCAAAGGCCGCTTGGATTGCGGCCTTTCTTATTTTTGATTCTCTGCATTTCGCCTGTCGGCGAGGTACTTTCTTTGCTCGTGCAAAGAAA
>CANIIN010000262.1 GCA_947467405.1 Betaproteobacteria bacterium
AGCGGCAGGACATAGGCATTGGCGACGGTGGTGGAGGCGCGCTCGTATTCGCCAATCTCGGGCACCACGTCACTCGAGGTGCAGATCACCACGCCCGGCAACTGCTCGGACAGCAACTGCTGGATGCGCACTTCGTGCGCCGGATTGAGAAAACTGTTGAGCAGGCAGACGCCGACCGCAGATACCTGCGCGCGCTTAAGTTCGGCGATCACCGCCTCGAGGCTGCTTTCGTCGAGAGGAAAAATGACGCGCCCGTCCGGACCGATGCGCTCCGTGGCCTCGAAGCGCAACGCCCGGGGCACCAGCGGCCGCGGCAGTTCCATCGTCAGATCGTAGGTGTCGTAGCGCCACTCTAGGCCGATCTCGAGCACATCGCGAAAACCCCGCGTGGTGACCAGCGCGGTCGACACACCCTTTCGCTCGATGATGGCGTTGGCGACCAGTGTGGTGCCGTGGATGACGTGAATCACCTCCTCGGCGCGCACGCCGCTTGCGGCAAGCATCCGGCCGATGCCGTCAAGCACCGCGACGGAAGGATCCTTAGGCGTGGTGAGCAGCTTTTCCTTGAACAAGCGGCCGCTGGTAGTGTCGATCATGACAAAGTCGGTGAAAGTCCCGCCGATGTCGACGCCGATGCGGTATTTCTCGATCATGGAATTTCCTTCCGCCCAGCGGTCGCGATCGAGTTTGGCGCGTGTACACCCCCTCCACCCGGAGTCTCGAATGTCACGACGTCGCCAGGCTTAAGTTCATAACGGCCCTTGGGCGCGACGACGAGCCCGTTGATGAGGTCACGTCCCGGCGCCCCGTGTTCACCGCCTAGCAGTCCGCGCGGGGGAAACTTGACGCGTTCATGCCGGATGGTCATCGAGACCGGGCCGGAGGCCGCGTTGGTAAATGACAGCCGCTGCCCCGCTCCGCCGCGAAATCTTCCGGCGCCACCCGATTCCGGCAACAGCGATTTCTCCGTGATGAGAATGGGCACCGAACTCTCGAAGCGCTCGATCGACACCGTCGCCACGTTCGACGGGAAAGACAGACAGGGCGCCCCGTCAGCCCCGTCGCGGGCGCCGTGGCCACCGTTCATAAAGAACATTTTCATGAAGGGCCGGCCGTCAAGCTGGCGGCCCTGAAAATAGACATTCCAGAGCGGCGACCCGCAGTCGGCGATGACGCGATCTGGAATGACCGCCGCCAGCGCGCTGAAAATGACCGGCGGCAAGTAATGACCGCAAAGATGGCGCGCCCAGACCGGGGCGGGGCGGCGCGGATTGACGATGCTGCCCTCCGGCGCGCGGATGGTGATGGGACGGAAGGTGCCGTCGTTGTTCGGCGTGGCCGGGTCGAAAAGGCACTTCAGCGCGTAGTTCGAATATGAGATGGTGTAGTTCATGACCGAATTGATCGGCCGCGCAATCTGCGGTGAAGAACCGGCGTAATCAACCGTGATGTCACTCCCGGCCACGCGAACTTCGCAGCAGATTTTTAGAGGCGATTCAAACCCGTCAAGCATTATTTCGTCGCGGTAGGAACCATCCGGCACGGCGGCGATTGCCGCGCGCATGCTAGCTTCAGAACGCCGCAGGATGTCGTCTATCAATTCGTCCAGGTCGCCCACGCCCTCGTCGGCGAGTATGCGGACCAAGCGCTGCTCGGCCTGCTTGTAGGCGGAGAATTGCGCCCGGATATCGCCCATTGTTTCGTCGAACGCCCGCAGGTTCTCCTGAAGAAAGGCGACCACATCCTCGTTCTCGACGCCGCCGCGCACGATCTTCACCACCGGTATGGTGAGCCCCTCTTCGTAAGAGTCGCGGGCGTCGACGGAGGGCGCCCCGCCGATATCGACGGAATGGAATACGCTTGCGACAAACGCGATCAGCCGGCCGTCACGGAAAATCGGCCGCGCCATGGTGACGTCGTTGAGATGCCCCGTCCCATGGTAGGGGTCGTTGGATATCAGCACGTCCCCGGGATGCAGGGTATCGCGCGGATAGCGCTTCAACATCACCGCCAGTGTGCGCGGCATGGTACCGATTGTAAATGCCGGAGTAAAAGGGAGCCACGTGGCGGCCTAAGGGCCAGCTAGTCCTCAAGCCTATCCTTCGACCCACTTATAGGGTTGAGGAAGGCAGAGAGGATGTATAGAGAAGTGGATATCTACGCCAAAGTAAGACGCGCTGTGATGGTCGAAGGCCTCAGCGAACGTGGCGCGGCCAGACAGTTCGGGCTGAGCCGTAAAACCGTTTCCAAGATGATTCGGCATACGCTGCCGCCGGGGTACCAACGAAAGGGGCCGCCGGTATCGCCGAAGCTGGGTCCGTTTGTTGGAATCATTGAACAGATCCTCTTGACTGACCATGACGTTCTCAAGAAGCAGCGACATACTGCGCGGCGAATTTATGAGCGTCTGCGGGACGAACATGAATTCAGCGGTGGTTACACCATCGTCCGCGAGTATGTTGCGCAAGAACGCGTTCGGCAGAAGGAAGTCTTCATTCCCCTGTTCCACATGGCCGGACGGGCGCAGGTGGATTTCGGCGAAGCCGATATTTACTTGGGTGGCGTCAAGACCAGGATTCACTACTTTTGCCTCGACCTGCCGCACTCGGATGCTATCTTCGTCAAAGCCTACCCGGCGGAAACGACCGACGCGTTTCTCGATGGCCACGTCAGCGCTTTCAAGTGGATCGGTGGGGTACCGTTGTCGGTGCTCTATGACAACACCAAGATTGCCGTGGCGCAGATTCTGGGTGACGGCACACGAAAGCGAACCAAAGCATTCAGCGAGTTGCAAAGCCACTACCTGTTTGAAGATCGCTTCGGCCGTCCTGCCAAAGGCAACGACAAAGGCAAGGTCGAAGGTCTGGTGGGATTTGCTCGCCGGAATTTCATGGTGCCGTTGCCGCGCGTGCACAGCATTGATGAGTTCAATGAGCGACTGCTTGACGCCTGTGAGAAGCGCAAGGTCGCCGTTTTGCGCGGGCAGACCGAAAGTATTCATGTTCGAATGGAGCGCGATCGCAAAGCTTTCTTGCCGCTGCCCGGAGCTGAATTTGATCCCTGCGAGAAAGTATCCACGCGGGTGTCGTCACTGTCGCTGGTTCGTTACCGCTGCAATGACTACTCGGTGCCGACAGCCTATGGGCACCATGAAGTCTTTGTCCGGGGCTATCCTGACCGGGTCGTGATCTCGTCCGGCAGCGAGGTCATCGCCCAACACCTCCGGTCCTACTGCAAGGAAGAATTTATCTACGACCCACTGCATTATTTGGCACTGTTGGAGCGCAAACCCGGCGCACTGGATCAAGCCGCGCCATTGCGGAATTGGGAACTGCCCGACGACTTCGATGCCCTGCGCCGGCTACTGGAAGCCCGCTTGGGCAAGCATGGTCGCCGGGAGTACATTCAAGTCCTGCGCTTGATGGAGAACTTCGGTCAGGAGGAAGTCGCCGTCGCGGTTGAAGAGGCCTTGCGCTTATCAGCGGTGAGCTACGACGCGGTCAAGCATCTGGTGCTGGCCAAGATCGAACGTCAGATGCCGCGACTGGATTTGACGCACTATCCTTATCTGCCGCAGGCGACGGTCGGCATCACCGATGTGCGAGCCTATCTGGCGCTCTTGCAGGCGCATGCTAATCAGGCTGACCGGGCGGTGTCGCCATGAGCGCCGCCATTCAGAATGCCACGGTTCCACCGCAGCTGCTGCTGGCGCACTATCTCAAGGCGCTCAAACTGCCGACCTTTAGCCGTGAATATGAGAAGGTGGCCTTCGAGTGTGCACAGGATCAGGCGGACTATCCACGTTACCTGCTGCGCTTGTGCGAACTGGAACGAATTGACCGGGAGCGACGCGCAATTGAACGGCGTATTCGGCAAGCGCGGTTCCCGCAGACCAAGAGCCTGGATACGTTCGAATTCAAGGCGATTCCCAGCCTCAACAAGTCGATGGTGCTGGAACTGGCACGCGGGGAGTGGATCGAACGCAGGGAGAATTGCATTGCACTGGGTCCAGCCGGCACCGGTAAGACCCATACCGCGCTGGCCTTGGGTCTGGCTGCCTGCCAGAAGAATTACAGCGTGCTGTTCGTCACCGCTGCCGCGCTGGTTCACGAATTGATGGAAGCCCGTGACGAGCGACGGTTGCGTGTCATTCAAAGGCAGTTGGACCGAGTTGACCTGCTAATCATCGACGAGTTGGGCTACGTTCCGTTCACGGCGGTCGGCGCTGAACTTCTATTTGAAGTCTTCAGCCGGCGCTACGAACAGGGATCAACGCTGGTTACCAGCAACTTGCCGTTCGATGAGTGGACCAGCGTCTTTGGCTCGGAACGTCTCACCGGGGCGTTGCTGGATCGACTGACTCACCATGTCCACATTCTTGAACTGAATGGCGACAGTTATCGGCTCGCCAGTTCAAGAAAAGCGGCAAAGAGTGGTCGGAGTAATAGCGATTCGGCGGCTGGTGACACAATTAATTCCGACAGCAAAGGAGGTGAAACTCCGGACAGCTGATTCGCGACGTCTTGCCATGAGTACCCGTCTGCGCTACGCTACGCCGACTGCCCATGGCAAGACAAAACTAAAAGCAGCAACCAGCGGGCTCTAACGAGCTCTTTTTAGCAACGGGACTGGCTCCCTTTTACTCCGCCACACTGGCTCCCTTTGTTCCGGCATTCACAACGCCTACTATGGCGAAGACGAGATCCGGGTCGTGGACGGGGCCTCCTACAAACTGGAACTGGCCGGCATGATCCGTGACCGTCAGGCCTGGACGCTGCCTGCACTGCATGCGCTGCCGCAGGTGACGCAGATCACGCGCCATATCTGCGTGGAGGGTTGGAGCGCCATCGGGCAATGGAGCGGCGTGCCGTTCCGCACCTTTCTCGAGCGCATCGGCGCCGATACCTCGGCAAAGTACATTGCCTTCAAATGCGCCGACGACTATCACACCAGCAT
>CANIIN010000263.1 GCA_947467405.1 Betaproteobacteria bacterium
TACGGTGTTTCTGGCCGATGGCACGAAGAAGACGCTGGGCGTGATCTTCCCTTCGACACTGCAGTTCGATACCGGCGCCCCGGAAACCATGGAAATCATCGGCGGCAAGTGCCGCGTTCGCCTGCCCGGCGCCGACTGGAAGACCTACGTGGCAGGTGAGCAGTTCAGCATCGCCGCCAATGCCGTGTTCGACATCGAGGTCCTGGAAGTGGTCGATTACGTCTGCCACTACGGCTGATCAGCGCAACATCATCCCGCCCCAGCGGCGGCGGGAATCAACTCGGATTTTCACTTGCCGCCGTCAGGCCTGAGTGCCACTTCATCAGGGACGCCGACAGCGGGGGCAGGAATTTCGTCTGCAGCGGAAACACCATGGATACGCCATCCCGGATGTGAAACTGCAGCGCCACGCCCGTCAGGTCGGCCAGCGGCGCGATCTGGATCTGCTGGCATGGCAGCATCTCGGTGTGCTCGACGTGGCTGTCCTCGCCCACGCCGTGCTGCGTGCGATCCCCGTGTGCCGCACAGGCAAATGCCATCACCTTGGCAAGAAAGGCCGACACGTGTGTATGCGGCAGCACAATACGCACCTCCGAACCATCGGTAAGGCGGGCGTCAAAGAACACGTCGCGCCCCTCGTTGAGGCCGCCCCCGTGGGATACCTCCTCCACTTCCAGCACTCCGGACTGCATGGCCATTTGCGCACCTCCGTCTGAATCCCGCGCGGGTCGGGACCGCACCCGCCCGATCAATCAAGCCAGTCTCTCAACAAACGCCCCGCTTCGCCAGCCATCCCGATTCACAGCGCATGGCTATAATCGTCCAATCACGCAGTCCCTCTTCAAGGAAGAACCCATCATGCCGTCATTCGATATCGTTTCCGAAGTCAACAAGGTCGAACTCAAGAACGTCGTGGAACAGACCAACAAGGAAATCGGCACGCGCTTCGACTTCAAGGCATCGGACGCCCGCATTGAGCAGAAGGACCTCGAATTGACGGTCTATGCCGATGACAATTTCAAGCTCAAGCAGGTGATGGAAATCCTCCATACCAAGATGGGCAAACGCAACGTCGACATCCGCTCGCTGGACGCCAAGGGCGTGGAAAAAATCGGCGGCGACAAGGTCAAGCAACCCATCACGGTCCGCGAAGGCATCGAGCAGGAAGTGGGAAAGAAGATCGTCAAGCTGATCAAGGATGCGAAGATGAAGGTCCAGGCCAGCATTCAGGGCAATGCGGTGCGCATCTCCGGCGCCAAGAAGGACGACCTGCAGGACGCCATCAATCTGGTGCGGAAATCGATCACCGAAGTGCCGGTGCAGTTCAACAATTTCCGCGACTAGCCGTCCCCTGCGCAGGGGCCGAATGCCCGAAGATCGGCTCCAGACAAGGATCTACGGTCGCTTTCCCCTGCCCGACGGCAGTCCTGCTCAGGTCGCTAGTCCGACGATCCAGCGATCGTAAAGACGATCCGCGATGACGTGCAGTCGCTCGATGGCGGCATCTAGCCCCGCCTGCATCTCCGCCGGCGTCTGTATCGACGGACTGGTCACCCGCTCGACTTCGCGCCCCCACTCGCGACACCAGGACTCGACCAGTTCAGAAGTCATCTCCACATGGCATTGCATGGCCAGGTGCTTGCCGATCACGTACGCCTGATTTTCGCAGTAACGACTGAACGCGATTCGCGTGGCACCCTCCGGGATCGTGAAGGTTTCGCCATGCCAGTGAAACGCGCTGATTTCGCGCCATCCGCCGAACCACTCGCCTGCCAGCGGATGGTCGAGAACACTCACCGTGCCCCAGCCGATTTCCTTCACCGCATTGCGCGATACCACGCCGCCGTAGGCGCGCGACATGAGTTGCCCACCCAGGCAATGACCGATCACCGGCACGTCGCGGCGCCGCGCGTCCCTGATCAATTCGAGGACCGGCGCAATCCAGGGCAGATCGTCGTTGACGCTCATGGGACCGCCCATGAAGCACAGCCCAGCCGCGCCGCTCGAATCGACCGGCAGCACGTCGCCCGCATCGATGCGGATCAGTTGCCAGGGCAAGCCCTTGCGGTCGAGATACCGGGAAAAATAGCCGGCCCCTTCGGTGGGGCTGTGACGGAAGATGAGGATGGGTTTCATGGGACGGGGCGCCATAGGGACAACGATAGAAGGGGGAGCCACTGGACTGTCAGCCGACGAAACCGAGCCGATGAATGCAATCGCCGATCCGCCACGCGGTCGTCACGATTCACAATGCACGATTCACGATTCACGATTCACGATTCGATTTGTCAGCCGCAGACCATTGCAGTATGTTGGCCGGATATCGGGCCGTCAAACCTTGAGCAGGCGCATCATGACAGAGCGTTCACCAGCAAGCACCCGGATTGCGGCCCTGGCCGGCGCCTTGGCGCTGATCGCCTGCGCTTGGTCCGCACCAACGCAGGCCGCGGACATCAGCGTGGTCGGCCTGATGCCGAAGGCTCTTTTCGCATTAGTTAGTGATATGCATCTATACCAGAGGGAAAACGCTAACCCGGCAGTACTAACGTAAGTCCTGATCAGCAATCGAGTTTCTGCACCGCGTCGCGGATCGTCCCTAAGTAATGCGAAAAGAGCCATGCCGAACAGGGCTGTGGTCCAGATCGATGGCGGCAGCCCGCGCATCATCGCGATCGGGCAGAAGGCCGGCGACAGCGCCACGCTGGTCAGCGTGGAAAAGGACGGTGCCACCTTCAACGTTGACGGCAAGCGCCGCTCCATCAAGCTTGGCGAGGCGCCGCTGTCGGCACCGACTTCGTCATCACCGACCGCGTCGCTGACGTCCGACTCCAGGGGCCATTTCATGGCAGACGGCCAGGTCAATGGCCAGGCCATCCGCTTCATCGTCGATACCGGGGCCACCATGGTGTCGCTGTCGTCCGCCGACGCCCGACGCCTTGGCATCAACTACCTCGCCGGCCAGCCGACGCAATTGAGCACCGCCAACGGCGTTGCCCAGGCCTGGCGCGTGCGACTGGATTCGGTGCGTGTCGCGAACATCACCATCAACAACGTTGATGCAGTCGTCATCGACAACGCCGCGATGCCCGCCTTGCTCGGCATGAGTTTCCTCAACCGCACCGACATGAAGCGCGAGGGAAACATCATGACCCTAGTGAAGAAATTCTGAAGCCAACTCACCGCGAGCCGGCCGTCCGGAAATGAAAACGGCCGGGAGAACCCGGCCGCATCAGGATGGGCGAACAACACCCGGTGAAGATCAGCGGCGCGCGACCGGCTTCTCGATCAGCGCATAGGCCGAATGGTTGTGAATGGACTCGAAGTTCTCCGACTCCACCGAATACCAGTCGATGCGCTTGTCGCGGTTCAGGTCGGCGGCAACGTCGCGCACCAGATCCTCGACGAACTTGGGATTGTCATAGGCACGCTCGGTGACGAACTTCTCGTCGGGCCGCTTGAGCAGGCCGTAGAGTTCGGACGAGGCGTGCTTCTCGGCATATTCCACCAGCTCCTCGATCCACACCATCTCGTTGGTGCGGGCGGCGATGGTCACGTGCGAGCGCTGGTTGTGCGCGCCATAGTTGGAAATCTTCTTCGAGCACGGGCACAGGCTGGTCACGGGAACCACCACCTTCATGGTGAACTCCTTGACGCCGCCCTCCTTGATGTCGCCGGTGAAGGTGACTTCGTAATCCATCAGGCTCTTCACCTTGGAGACCGGAGCCTCCTTGTTGATGAAATACGGGAAGGTCATCTCGATGTGCCCGGATTCCGCCTCGAGTCGGACGATCATCTCGTCCAGCATGGTCTGGAAGCTGTCCACCGATATGCCGGCTTCGTGGGAATTCAGGATCTCCACGAAGCGCGACATGTGCGTGCCCTTGAAATGATGCGGCAGGCCGACGTACATGTTGAACATGGCGATGCTGTGCTGCGCGCCGCCGCCACGCTCCATCATCTTGACCGGATGGCGGATGGCCTTGATGCCGACCCTGTCGATCGCCAGCTTGCGTGTGTCCTTGGAGCCCTGGACATCGGGGATTGCGACTGGATCGCGGGTATTCATGGACTCACCCCGTCAAGGGAAAAAATGGTTGGCAATTTTATCATGCACGCCTCGGCGCGGTCGGACCGCCCGCCGCAAAAGTCCATATGACCAGTGCGTGATTCAATCCGGCGCCGGCAGTCGGGTCAGCGTTGCCCATCGAGCCGCGACCGCACCGCCGCCTGAATGCCTGGTGCATCCAGACCAGCTGATGACAGCAGCAGAGCCGAATCACCGTGATCCATGAAGCGATCCGGCAATCCGAGACGCATCAGCGGCACGCTCAGGCCCGCTTCGGAAAGCGCCTCGGCCACCGCACTGCCCGCACCGCCGACCGTCGTGCCCTCTTCCACCGTCACCATCAGTGACGCCGCGGGCGCCAGGCGCGCCACCAGTTCGTGGTCGATGGGCTTGGCGTAGCGCATGTTCACCACCGTGGCGTCCAGCGCCTCGCCGGCCGCCAGGCACGGCGCCAGCATCGGACCGAACGCCAGCAGGACAATGCCGCTCGAGCCGGTCCGACGCACGTCGGCCTTGCCCACCGGCAGAGCCGTCATGGCCTTCTGCACTTCGACGCCGGGGCCGCTGCCGCGCGGGTAACGCACCGCCGTCGGTTGATCGAGCGTGTAGGCCGTATACAGCATCTGCCGGCATTCGTTTTCATCGGCCGGCGTCATCACCACCAGGTTCGGAATGCAGCGCAGGTAGGCGATATCGAAGGTGCCGTTGTGCGTGGCGCCGTCCGCGCCCACCACGCCGGCGCGATCGAGCGCGAACACCACCGGCAGGTTCTGGATCGCCACGTCGTGGATGAGCTGATCGTAGCCGCGCTGCAGGAAGGTGGAATAGATCGCCACCACCGGCTTCAGGCCCTCACAGGCAAGGCCGGCCGCAA
>CANIIN010000264.1 GCA_947467405.1 Betaproteobacteria bacterium
ACCAAGGTCACCGCATGACCTACGCGCTCATCATCGGCGCCGGGCTGGGCACTGTCCTGCTGTTTCTGCTGGCGGCGGCCAGCGCCAATACGTCGCTGTTCGCCGAGCACTATCCGCTGCTGCTTGGCCTCAACGCCGTGGTGGCCGTCGCGCTGCTGGGCCTGGTGATCTATCAGCTCGTGTTGCTGGTCCGGCAGCGCCGCGCCAAGGTATTCGGTTCGCTGCTGGCGTTTCGCGTGCTGGTCATGTTCGCCGCGGTGGCTGTGGTGCCGGGCGCCATCGTCTATACCGTTTCGGTGCAGTTCCTGACCAAGAGCATCGAGTCGTGGTTCGACGTCAAGGTCGACAAGGCGCTCGAGGGAGGCCTCAATCTGGGCCGGGCGGCGATCGATTCCCTGCTCACGGACCTGAACGTCAAGTCGCGCGCCATGACATCCGAACTGTCGGACACCCCCGAGGCGCTGCGCTTCGGTGTGCTTAATCGCCTGCGCGAGCAGGCTGGTGCCGAGGATGCGCTGCTGATCACCGCCGGCGGCAGGGTGCTCGCCAGTTCCAGTCGCGAAATCGGCAAACTGCTTCCCCCTGTTCCATCACCGACCCTGTTGCGTCAGGCCCGCAGCAGCCGCGGCTATTCCGCCGTCGAGCCCGACGGCGGCAAAGGGCTGTTCCTGCGCGTCATCACGCCGCTGGCCAGCGCGTCGTTCGGCGAGGAACTGAAAATGCTGCAACTCACGCAGCCAGTACCCACCGCACTGGCGGAGAACGCCGACAGCGTGCAGTCCGTTTATCACGCCTACAAGGAACTCTCGCTGTCGCGCCAGGGCCTGAAGGAGATCTACATCCTGACGCTCACACTGACGTTGCTGCTGACGTTGTCGGCGGCATTCGCGCTGGCCTTCCTGCTGTCGCGCCGGCTGTCCCAGCCGCTGGCGGCACTGGCGCAGGGCACGCAGGCCGTGGCACGCGGCGATTTCAGTCTGCAGATGCCGGTTACCAGCAGCGACGAACTCGGCATCCTGACGACGTCCTTCAACAGCATGACGCGTCAGCTGGACGAGGCGCGCTCCGTGAACGAGAGCAGCCGGGCCCAGGTCGAAACGGCCAAGGCTTACCTGGAAAGCGTACTGGCGAATCTGTCTGCGGGCGTGCTGGTGTTCGATGCCGGCCTGAATCTGAACATCGCCAATCGCGGCGCCGCCGAGATCCTCAAGCAGGAACTCGCCCCGCTGGAGGGAACCGCACTCGAGTCCTGGCCCGGACCAGAAAGCTTTCCAGCCATCGTGGCAACGGAATTCAAGGAGCGCGGCACGGCAAACTGGCAGCGCCAGGTCGAATTGCCGGACAGCGGTTCGGTGCTGCTGCTGCGCGGTTCCGCCCTGCCTGCCGCGAGCGGCGGAGGTTATGTGCTGGTGTTCGATGACATCACGCAGTTGGTCGCCGCGCAGCGCGCCACCGCCTGGGGTGAAGTGGCGCGACGCCTGGCACATGAAATCAAGAATCCGCTCACGCCGATTCAGCTCTCGGCGGAACGCCTTCAGGCCAAGTTTGCCGACAAGCTCGAGCCGCAGGACGTTGCCGTGCTGAATCGTGCCGTGGACACCATCGTCGCGCAGGTCACCGCCATGAAGAACATGGTCGACGACTTTCGCGAATATGCGCGCACGCCGGCGCCGCAGCTACAGGCGCTGGACCTCAACAACCTCATCGGCGAAGTGTTGGCCCTGTATGAAAATGCCAACGTCCCGATCGCCACGCGCATCGCCAGCGACATGCCCGCCGTGCGCGGCGACCCGACGCAGATTCGTCAGGTCATCCACAACCTGCTGCAGAATGCGCAGGATGCGCTGGCCGGCGCCGAATCGCCGCGTATTGAACTATCCACCGAATTGTCCGGACGCAAGGCCTGGCTCACCATTGCCGACAACGGCTGCGGTTTTCCCGAGGGAATCATCAAACGCGCCTTCGAGCCTTATGTCACGACCAAGCCGAAGGGAACCGGTCTTGGCCTGGCTATCGTCAAGAAGATCATCGACGAGCATCACGGCACCATCAACATCGAAAACGGCCGGATCGATGGCGCCGACAGTGCATCGCGATCGGGAGCGGCGATCCGCATTTCGCTGCCGCTGAGTGACTTGAAGGGTGCAGCCTGACGAGGGGCTGAGAACACATGGCACAAATACTAGTTGTTGACGATGAAGTCGGCATTCGCGACCTGCTCTCGGAAATCCTTTCCGACGAAGGCCATACCGTGCATGTGGCGGAGAACGCCACGCGGGCGCGCGAGTGGCGCGCCAACGCGCGACCGGATCTGGTGTTGCTGGACATCTGGATGCCCGATACCGACGGAGTCACGCTGTTGAAGGAGTGGGCGTCCAACGGGCAGCTCACCATGCCGGTGATCATGATGTCCGGTCACGCCACGATCGATACCGCCGTGGAGGCGACCCGCATCGGCGCCCTCGATTTCCTCGAGAAGCCCATCGCGCTGCAGAAGCTGCTTGGCGCCGTGAAGCGCGCGTTGGCCAAGGCCGATGTGCGAACCGCCGAAGGCGGCGTACTGACCGAAGCCGGCAAGTCACCGGCGATGGCCGATCTGAAGCGCCGCTTGCTGCAGTTGGTTACGGTGGATTCGCCGGTGTTGTTGCGCGGTGAACGGGGTTCGATGCCGGAAATCTTCGCGCGACTGTTGCATCGTCCCGGTACGCCTTGGGTGCCGGCGCTGCCGGCACTGGGAGAAGGAGCACAGGAAATCCTGCAGCAGGCGTCTGGCGGAGTCCTGTTCGTGGATGACCTGGCGCGGTTGTCGCCTAACCAGCAGAAGCATCTGGCGTTCCTGGCGGCGCGCGCGGCGCGCGCCCGGGTCAGGCTGATTTCGTTCAGCAGTGAAGGACCGCGCCATCTCACCGATGTCATGGGGCTGGATTCCGCGCTGGTGGCTGCATTGTCTGAAGTGCGAATCATGCTGCCACTGGTGCAGGACATCCGCGAAGACCTGCCGGTCATCGTGCAGAAGTTGCTGGCGCAGTTGATCGAATCGCGAACCTGTCCGCCGCGCCGGATTTCCGCCGACGCCATGAGCCTGCTGGCAGCCTTCGACTGGCCGGGTCACCTTGACGACATCGCCAGTGCGGTGCGCACCCTGGCGACCACCTCGACCGGTGACGAGATCGGCATCGACGATGTGCAGAGCGTGCTGCCGCAGTTTGCACCGCCCGTCCAATCGGCATCGACTACAGGCCCGGCATTCGATCTGCCGTTGCGTGAGGCGCGTGACGCGTTCGAGCGCAGCTATTTCGAACATCATCTGGCTGTCGAGGCGGGTTCGATTGCGCGCGTGGCCGAGAAGTCCGGCCTGGAGCGCACGCACCTCTACCGCAAGCTGAAGGCGCTGGGAATCTCCACGGGCCGCAAGGAATCGGAATCCTGACGCGGTCTCTACCGATTGCATGAGGAGCAGTCCGGCATGACGGCTTGGCCTTCAGGCGTGCAACGGGAGAAGTTGCAGCACATCCCGGCCAATCTGATCATGGGCCGCAGCGGTGCTGCCAAAGCACGCCTGCTGGCGCACTGGCTGTCATGGAAGCCGCCCGAGGAGCGCTGGGCATGCCTGATCACCGAGGCAGACCAGTCGCGGCTGCCGCGCGTCGATGCGGCGGGCGATGTCGACATGGCCTCTTTCTCCGGTGGTTGCATCTGCTGCTCGGGGAGCCTCGAGCTGCGCACTGTGCTGGTTCAGCTGCTGCGCCGGGTGCGGCCCCATCGCGTGTTGATCGAAGCGCCGGCCGCAGCCCGCAGCGCGGAATTGCTGCGCGTCCTTCAGGACCGCTGGCTCGCGCCGGTGCTTGACCTGCGCGCTGTCTCGCTGCTGCTGGACTCCGATTCCGCCGCGAAGCTTTTGGAGAACCCGGATGCCGACGAGGCTGTTTCCCTGCAGCACGTTGGTGTCGTGATTCTCGAGACGAATACCGGTGCGCCGAGCCTGACCGATGCCGCGCAACTCGTCCGGTCTGCTCAGGCGTCGAGCCACCCCTCTTCAGCAAAGTGGGCCAATGGCATTTCCCAGTTTGAGCCTGGCTGGCTGGATCTTCCCGGGCCGGAGCTCGTTCCACGCTTTCACCGCGGCGAGCCGCCACCACACTGACCGTCGCGCCGGTGCAGGGAAAGTGCTTGAAGATGCCCGCCAGACGGGCATCTTCAAGAGGTCGCCTTGCGACTGGTGGGGTGTCGTCAGGGCCGCGAAGGGCCGCTCGCGGCTGATTGGATCTTGAATGAGTCGAAGTAAAGCGCGATGTCTTCTTCGCCAATGCTGTCCTGACGGCTGATGACGGTAAGCTGATAGAGGCGCGTGCCAGCCGAGAACAATCGGATATGCACCGTGCGGGCATTGTCTGCCTTGCCATCGGCGACCGCTTCGATGCGAACCGCGCGGCCCGTCATGTCGTGAAGTGTGATTTCACGATCGTCCACCACCTTGTTGCCCGACTTGCCGATGAGTGCGTCGCGCACGGCGCCGAAATGATGGCGCGCGTCATCCGGGTAATCCGCGTAACCAGCGCCGAATACCGTGTCGCCGGCCTTGGTGGACCACATGTGCATGGTGGCGCCGCCGGCGATGGCACGCGAGTCCTCCTGCGACTTGGCCGGCATCAGCACGGTAAAGCGCGCATCGGGTGGCGTCAGCGGGCGCCAGTCGAGGTCGGGATAACAGCCGGCAAGCAGGAGACACAGCGACATCGCCATGGACACGGCGACGCGCATCACCGTGAGCCTGGATGACGGAACCAGATCTTCATCCACGCTAGGGCGTGCGCAGCAGGATGGTTTCGAGTTGCGCACGGTAGTTGGCCGGGATCGGCATGGGGCGGCCGGTGGCGCGATCGAGCATGACTTGAGTGACCTGGCCGCTGGCGGCACACTGGTCTTGCCAG
>CANIIN010000265.1 GCA_947467405.1 Betaproteobacteria bacterium
GGCAGGTTGCCGCCGGCAAAATCCGTCAGCAGGATCCAGGATGGAAAGCGGCAGTTGATTTCGAGCAGGTAATAGCGACCGTTCGCGGCTGAGCGCACGAATTCCAGTTCCAGCGGCCCACGCCAATGCAGCTTTGCCAGGATGTCCGTCGCCAACCGCTTCAGGGCGGGATCGTCGATGATGGCGCCGATGGCGCTCTTGCCGCGCTCGTTGCGCGCCAGCTTCCTTGCAGCGGCCATCGCGAGGCACGAACCGTCGCTTCTCGCCACCATGGCCACGATATGCTCGTTTCCTTCAACGGCTTCCTGCAGCAGTACGCCGCCGCCCCACTTCGCCGCGAGCCATTCCGCCTCATATACCGCCTGTGCCCGGTTATAGACCTTCTTCGCGCCGGCCACGGTCCCCTTCACCCAGAGTGGATAACCGAAGTGATCCGCATGCAGGGCAACAGCCGAGACATCGCGCACATGGATGGTGTGCGGGGTCAGAATATCCCGGGCATAGCAAAATGCGTGCAGATTCACCTTGGTGACGGCTGCAATGTCTTCCGGTGCCGGCAACAGGGTACGGATACCTTCGCGGCCGAGGCGACCCGCCAGACGCGAGTAGACCGGCACTTCCAGATCGAGACAGGGAATCAGGACATCAACCGGATACGCCTTGTGCACTTCGAGCATGCGGCGCAGCACCGCATCGTCGCCGCTGGCGACCGGCGGGATGAGGTGCAGCCGATCGACGATGCCCGGTGTCCAGCCGCCCGTTGACCAGGGATCGTAGACCAGCCCCTCCATGACGAGCGCCCGTCCCCAGCGATTGCGCAGTGCCCTGGCGACTCCCAGGCCCGGTTCGGGATTATCCAGTCCGGCCAATCCGGTCAAGGCAACAGCAACGCGATCCTTCAACCGCCCTCCAGCATGTTCAGGGTGCGCAACTCCGTCAACAGGGCCAGCACATCGCGCATGGCGTGCCCGCGATCGACTTCGAACAAGTCGGACAGCCTGTCGGCGAGGACCTCTGCACTGGTGTTCTTTTTCAGGCCCTTGGCGATCATCCACGCCGTTTCGTTGCAGGCGCAGATCGCCGCTGTTCGCGTGTCGAACAGCATGCCCCCCTTGCCCTCCGCATCCACCTCGAGGCGGATGCGGGAATACAGTTTTACCGTAGAACCCATCAAGTCTTTCCCGCCGCTTCCAGACCGCGACGCGCATCGGGGTAGGCCGGTGAAATCTGCAGGGCCTGTTCGAAATAACGGTTTGCGCCGCTTTTGTCTTTCAGGGCCAGGCGCGCATAACCGCGGCCGGTCAGCGCATCGATCGAAAGCGGATTGGCATTGAGCGCGTCCTCGAACATCTTGTCTGCCCGGGCGGCATCACCCATCCGGTAGAAGGTCCACGCCAGCGTGGTTGCTGCCGAATATTCGAGGGTCCACGACTGGCTGGTTCCCGGGATTGGCACGGTCTCGACAACCGGCAGCAGCGTCTTGGGCTCCAGCTTGGCTGCCGCTTCGAGCAGCGGCAGGGCTTCCGCATACTTGGCCTGGCGGAACAAGGCAAAGGCCTTGCCGCGGCTGACGTTGGGATCGGTTGCACCGGCCTGCACTGCCTGGTCGAAGCGCTTGATGGCCTTGGCGTTGTCGCCGGCGAAGTACATGCCCCAGCCCAGATTGGCCAGTCCTTCACGCGATGCGGCCGGCGGCAATTGCAGTTTGTCGAAAGCCGGATCGATGGCCACCGGCGCCAACGCGGCCGCCGCGGCAGCGGCTTTGGCCGCACCCTTGCCGTCCTGCAGGCCTGCCAGCGCGCGCGCCGTGAGGTACTGGATGTCGGCGGAGTACGGGTAGGCCATGGCGCCGAGTGCGAGCACGTCCTTGGCTTCGGTCATTGCGCCCTGCTCGATCATCTTCGCAGCCGGCACCGTGTAGGCAGCGATGCCCTGGTAGGGCGCGCGTGAATACGACGTGGTCAGGAACTTCACTGCGGCCGGAAACTGCTTGCGTTCCACAGCGACGTAGCCCAGACCTTTTTGCGACAGATAGGCCCCCGGGGTCTTCGCGACCACGGCGGCGAACGCCTTGTCCGCGCCATCGAGATCCTTCTCGTAGAAGGACGTCCAGGCGAGTCCGTCATCCACCAGCCACGCGAATTCCGGCGTTGTTTCAGCGCGTGCGGTCGTGAATGCCGAGCGGGCCTCCGCGTACTTGCCTGCGTCGAGGCTGGCCCACGCCCGCTGATAATGGACGAGGTCGGCACGGCCCGCCGCGATGCGGCCGCTCTGTGAGGAAAAATAATTCGCATCGATTTTCAGTGCGGCATCGAACGCCGCGATCGCCCCCTTGACCTCGCCCTGGGCCAGCAGCGCCCAGCCACGCCCGTCTTCGGCCGCAGGATTGCCGGCGCGCGACGCCTCATCGCGCCGGCTGTCGAACGCCGCCAGCGCCTTGGAGTAGTCGCCCTTGTAATACGACTCCCAACCGTCCTTGACCAGTGTCGTCTTGCGATACTGGAGCGCCGCAAGACCGGACTGCGCGGAAGCATGGAAGGGCGTGGCCTTGAGCGCGGCCTTGAAGCTCTTCTCGGCATCCGCGAACTTTTCGCCGTTCAGGCTGGTCCACCCCAGTCCGGCCTCGGCGTCCGCACCCGCGCCTTTCTGCTGGGCGGACTGGAATGCCGCAGTGGCCTCGGGCAACTTCTTCTGCGCCAACAAGGACCAGCCACGTCCGGTCACTGCGCCGACATCGGTACCTCCTGCCGCCGCGTATTGTTCGAAGCGCTTGACCGCCGCCGCAGGGTCGCCGGCGTAATAGAGTCCCCAGGCCAGCGCCAGCAACGCGCCTTGCCGCGCATTCACGCCAAGCCTCACCTTGTCGAACGAAGGGTCGATATACAACGGCGCCAGTTGCGCGGCCACCGTCATGTTGCCGCCGGCGCCGGCGTCGTCATTGAGCCCGGCCTTGGCACGTCCCATCAGGTACTGGATATCGGCCGAATAGGGATAAACCCGCTCGCCCTGTGTCAGGAGTTCTCTCGCATCCCTGAACTGGCCTGCATCCACCAGCTTCTGCGCCGGCACGGTATAGGCGGTCAGTGCCTGATAGGGATTCTTGAGCAGCGACTGCGTGATGCGACGGTTCGCCGCCGAATAGTCCTTCTTTTCCAGCGCGACCCAGCCCAGCCCCATCTCGGATAGATAGGCATCCTTGTTCGCCGAGAGGATGGCGGAGAACGCCTTCTCTGCCACGTCGTACTGCTTGCGGTAATAGGCAACCCAGGCCAGGCCATCGTCGATCAGCCACTGCAGGTCTGCCGGCGTATCGGACTTGGCCTTGGTGAAGAGGGCTATGGCCTCGTCATGGCGACCCAGATCGAGCAGTCCCCAAGCCTGCATGTAGGTTCCCAGCATGGCGCGTTCCGCCGCGATGCGACCGTTGGCAGAGTAGAAGAACTCCGGGTCCAGTGCGATGGCGGCGCGAAATGCGTTGCGTGCCTCGGCCGGTTTGCCTTGCGCCAGCAGCGTCCAGCCCAGGCCGTCTTCCGCGGACGGATTCTTCTTTGCCGCGGCCTCGGCCTTCCTGGCCTCGAACTGCTTCAAGGCTTCGTCGAGGTCGCCTTTGTAGTACGCGGTCCAGCCATCCTTGACGATCTCGGTCTTGTAGATCTGCAGCGCCGCAAGGCCTCCCTGTGCCGCGACGTTGCCCGGTTCCGTCTTGAGCACGGCCTGGAATTCATTGCGTGCATCAGCCACGTTTCCGGCCGCGAGCCGGGAATAGCCGAGCCCGACGCGATAGACGGCGCTGCGCGGATTCTTCTGTAGCAGGTTCTGGTAGGTCCTGACGCTCAGTGCGGCGTCATTGTTCGCGGCCAGTGCGACCGGCAGCAGGAAATTGAGACCATTGTTATCAGTCGTGACGGCGATACCGGCCAAGGCCTGATTCAGGGCCTCCCTGGCGTCGTTCTTCATCAGTGCGATGCGCGCCAGGCCGTCGCGGCAGAAGAAGCACTTGTCATCCAGAGCGATGCCGGCTTCGAAGGCTGCCTTGGCTTTGTTGAGTTCGCCCCGGTTTAAATGAAGCCATCCCAACCCGACATGGGCATCCGGTTTGCCCGATCCGGATTGCGACCGGCTCTCTTCGACAAAGTATTTTTCGGCTGCAGCCAGATCGCCCTTCTTCATCGCCAGCCAGGCTTTTGCATCCAGAACCATGTAGGCCTGCCATCCTGCGGCGCGGCCTTCAGCTCGGCCCAGGAACTTTTCGGCGTCGGCATATTTGTCTGTCTTGATGGCCACCCAGGCCTGCCCGAAGATCGCGTCAAAATCGCTCGACCACTGGCTCTCGAGCTTGCGGAAACTCTGTCCCGCCGCGCCGTAGTCATCGAGCATGAACTGGCTCCAGCCGAGAATGCCGATGTCCTCGATGGCGGAACTTCTTCGCGCGGCGTCACGCGCTGCGGAAAAACGCTTCTTGACGAAATTGTCTTCAGCAGCACTCTGTGCGAAGGCAGGAACGGCGAACGCGGCCAGCAATGCCGCGACAATCAGCGTGTGTTTCTTAGTCATGATTGCATCTCCCCTTGGATCCATTGACAAACCGCATCAACCAACGTGCATTCACCCGTCGACAAAATCGTGTTCCCCGTGACGAAAGCGGATGTTGATCTATGTCAACATGAAATGTGGGGTTGCGTCGAAGAGAATGCTAATGATTCTACGTACAGTGAATCGATGGAGTCCATCCATCGGTTTACAACTGTTCACATTGCAAAGTCGAACTCTGTGCTCACCGGGCAGTGGTCGCTGCCCAGCACGTCGGCATGGGTGGCCGCGCGTTTCACCTTGCTCTTCAGTGCGGCCGATACCAGCACGTAGTCGATTCTCCACCCGATGTTGCGCGCGCGGGCATTGGCGAAGTGGCTCCACCAGCTGTA
>CANIIN010000266.1 GCA_947467405.1 Betaproteobacteria bacterium
AGACGGGCGAGCCTGTTGAGCACATCGACCCGCTCCCGCATCGAAGTCCGCGACCAATCCGGAAAAGCCCGCGCCGCAGCATGCGCGGCGCGGTCGACGTCCTGCGCCGACCCGCGCGGCACGGTGGCAAACGGCTCCTCGGTTGCGGGATTGGTCACGGTGATGACGCCGCTGCCCGACGAGGGCACCCACTGTCCGTCGATAAAAATCTGCGTGCGTTCAATCATGCTCATTGCGACGGTATGTTGGCATCCTTAACAGCGTTACGTCACGAGGCGCACAAGCTCGGCAATATCGGCCAGCGTATCGAGCTTGCCGACCGTGGCGGTGAGGCGGGCCGCCGTGTCCGCCGCCAATGGCCTGGCGACGTAAGTTGCGCAATCCATTGTTTTAGCAGTGAATTCCGCCTCCGTCATCACATTCTTCGGATGACCTTTCGGATAATTGACACGCGTCTCGACCGTGCGGCCGTCGCGAAAGCGTATGGTCACTCGGGCGGGCGGCACGAAGCGACTCCACTCGCGATCGATTTCGGCATCGACATAGGGCTGCACCTTCAGCGCGAGGTCAAGGATATCCTTGCGTTGCAAACCCTCGTCGGTGAAGTGCTTCATGCCCAGCGGGCCGTCTATCCATGATGCGGCTGCCGTGTAGGGGATACTGAACTGCGCCTCGACGATGGTGCGCGGCGCCAGACGAACCTGCTCGGGCACGCATACCATCTGATAGCCCGGTCCAGTGACGCCGACCCGTATCGACTCGATATCGCCGGCGGGACGCGGCGCCTCGGCGCGCAACTGCAACACCGCATCGATGGTGGTATGGGTATCGCGGCAGCATGGATAGGGCTTGTAGCCCAGATTCGTGAGTTCGAAACGCTTACCAAGATTCTCGGTAACCACATTGCGATCCACGCGCCCATGAAGATAGACGCGGAAAAATCCGTCGGCGCCCTCGAACACGCCCTGCGCGCCGCGAATGCCCTTCCTCGCGAGTTGCACTGCGACCAGCGCCGCCTGTGCGGCGAGTCCGGGCTGCAGGCGCTTCATCAGCGACGCATCTCGCGTGACCTGGTGATTGCCAGCGACAGAACTGTAGACGATGCCGAACGCATTTAACATTTCGTCGGCAGTCAGGCCCAGCGCGCGCCCCGCGGCGGCGGTCGCGCCAAAGTAGCCAAGCAGCGACGTGTAGATGAAACCGCTGTCTATGATGTCGACCTTGGTTGCGATACCGAGGCGGCAGGTCACTTCAAGACCGGCCGCGACCGCCGCGATCAGATCGGCGCCTGACAGCTTGCCGCGCAACTGCCCCGCTGCGATTGCAGCCGGAACCGCCGTCACGCCCGCATGCAACATGGCCGTATCGTGGGTATCGTCGTAGTCGCGCGCGTGTGACATGCCGCCGTTGACCCAGGCTGCGATATGAGCAGGGTACTTTCCGCCGAACACAAACATGTCGGCTTGTGGCGCGCCGCCCCATTCCTGCACCAGGCCCGATACTTCGGCGATGGCCTTGGCCGATGACCCCGCCAACGCGCAGGACAACGTGTCCAGTATGTTGGTCTTGACTGCCTTGATGACGGCGGGATCCAGACGTGCCGCGTCAATGGTCGAAGCAAAGCGAGTCAGATCGGTTACCAGATCAGGCGTCACAGGTCGCGCAGATGTTGCATCCATGGTTTACCTCCCTCAAAGATTCATTCGACAATACACCATGCTACCGCGAGTCGAGTCCGTTCGCACCCAGGTAGGCGGATAACTGATCGGCCACGGCAACATTGTTCAGATCCGAGAACATAAAGTGCGAATTTCCGCGCAGCCCGACATCTGGCAAGTGCAGAACATTCGCGCGGCCGCCGTAATTTGCGATGACCGCCGCGAACAACTTAGACGCAACGACCTGCGCGCGGCGACCGTCGGCGATCAGGTCCGCGATTGGCTCGCATACGATGTTGTCTCCGTGCACCACCTGCAGCGGCACTCGGGCCAATCGCGAAAACTCTTCGCGTGTCACAGCAGCGCCAGCCTTCATCTCACCCTTGAAAAGGGGAGCCGCAGCCGGCATCTCGTCCGCCGGAAACACGAACCCCGGCTCGGGGCTCACGATGCCCGCGACATTGGAACAACGCGCGCCGGCCAACCAGCCGAAGAGACCTGACTGCGAATGCGTAGCCAGTATCGAAGGACCGATTTTCTCCAGCGACGATAGCTTGCAACGTAGATGACTTGAGGGACGAAACCCATCGGGGGTTACGTTGTTGCATCTATGAGTATCGCTGCGCTCGGCTTTCCCGCGCCGTGAGGTGCGACGGCCGGAATCCCAGACTTCGCGTGGTCGTCCAAGTCAACTTATAATAGCAACATACAATCGTGCCCAGACATGCGGCAAGACTCGCGCCGCAAAACATCATTGCGATGTTTTCGGGGGTGGTCATCAGGAGGCGTAATGAATTTTTTGTTCGGTTACGGCAGGGGTGCATGGTGCCGGCTACGCGCCGTCGCTGAAAGATGCTCTTCCGTTTTGGTAAATTGCGGGCAAGTCGCTACACCGCGAATAGCGATGACAATCGCGATCTTTTCCGGCCTGCTGTTTAACACCGGGTGTCCATACGCCGCGGTTCCAGTGGAAGCACAGAGTTTTCCGTCCAGACCCGTACGCATCGTGGTTGCCAGCGGTGGTTCCGATCTGGCGGCGCGGCTTCTGGCTACCAGTCTGAGCAAGGAATGGGGTCAGGGTGTGGTGGTGGACACGCGCTCCGGTGCGTCCGGATTGATCAGCCTGGATATCGTTGCGCAATCCGCGCCCAACGGCTACAGCCTGGGGTTGGTGACCTTGTCGCAGATGCTCAGCACCCTGGACAATCAGCGTCGGCTGCTCGCCAGCGAGTTTCAGGCGGTATCCTTTGTTGGCAGCACGCCTTTCGCGATCGCGATCAACGCCTCGCTACCCGTCAATACGCTGGACGAATGGATCGCCTACGTCAAGGCTCAGCCCGGCAAACTGATGTACGCGTCCCCGGGGGTATTTGTCTCGGGCCATGTGTGCATGGAGGAGTTCAACAACCGGGCCGGCCTGAACTTGCTGCACGTACCCTACAAAGCCTCGACCGCGGGCATGGCGGCGCTGGTCGGCGGTCAGGTTCATGCGACCTGCACGGCTGCCGCCAACGCCATGGCAATGGTCAAAGCGGGTAAAATTCGCCTGCTCGGCAGTACTTACAAGGAGCCTAGCGACCTGTTGCCGGGCGTGCCGCCGATAGCCACCAGGCTGCCCGAGTTCGAGGTACTGGGCTGGTACGGTGTTTTAGCGCCCTTGAATACACCCAAGGACGTGGTGGCGAAGATTAGCGCGGATATCGCCAAGGTGATCAAATCACCGGAATTGCAGCAGACTTTTCACACTATGGGGATACGCGCGGACGGCACCACCCCCGAGCAGTTCGCTGCCTTCCTGAAATCGGAAACCGAGCGCTGGGGCCGGGTTTTGCGTGCCAGCAAGGCAAATTAATTCAACGGAGGTCATGATGATCAAGATCACTTCACATGCAGCAACCGAGCCCTGCCCGTCGCGTGAAGTCGCCGGCGGGCACAGAGAGTGGCGCACGCACTACATGGGTTTTTCACCGATACGACCCGATCACGCTCAAGGGTGGATGCTCGAAGGCACGCCACACCGCGTGCTACGCGAGCATTTCCACGAAGTGGACCAGTTTCAGGTTGTCGTCGAAGGCGAAGGCCAGTTGGGCAGACATCACGTGCACGCCGGGGATGTGCACTTCTCGCGCGCCTACACGCCCTACGGCCCCGTCGTCTGGGGTGACAAGGGCATGATGCTGCTCACGATACGCCCGCGGCCCGATTCGAAAGGCGCGCACTACATGCCGGATTGCAGGGAAGAACTGACCACCGCCGCACGTAAGCCCTATCAACTATCACGGCAGGCGCACTTTCCGGAGACAAACGCCGACGTGCATGTCGACGTGCTGCCGGACATGCACGACGACGCCGGATTGTCCTCTCACACCTATACCCTCAAGCCCGGCGCACGGACGCCGGCACCTGATCCGTCGCGGGGCGGCGGGCAATGGATACTGGTGATGAAGGGCAGCCTGGTCCACGAAGGAAAATCGTACCCCGCGTTCAGCATCGCCGAAGTGTCGCCTGACGAGAGTGCGTTTTCCCTGCATGCCGGCGCCGATGGCCTAAACGCCATCGTGCTGAGTTTCTCGCGCCCGGACGCGCAGGGCGCACGCTCCACCAATCCACCGCGACGGAATACGGGCACCCGTACCTGGCTGTGCGAACTGTGCGGCTTCGTGTACGACGAAGCGGTCGGAATGCCAGACGAAGGCGTAGCGCCGGGAACACGCTGGGAGGACGTACCGGACACATGGGCCTGTCCCGACTGTTCGGCGGCCAAGGTCGATTTCAAGATGGTTGAGGTGTAACTACGGGATTTCGCTGCGGCCGAGGACACTTTGAAGGCGATCGCCCAACCAGCGAAAACCTATGTGTTCCTGCTCCAGACGCAGCCCAGTGCGAATACGGTTGTCGCGCAGATCGTCGTAGAGGGCGCTCTCTTCGGGCGTAAGCCTGTGCAAGTCAACTCGCAGCGGCTTGTCCTCCCCCCCCCAGACCATAGCGTGCGCATCGAGGGTTGCTCTGTCCATCAGGAACGATTCCACATGATCAAAGTGGCATCGTAACTGGTCCAGGATGCCGAAGCCATGGGTGTCGATGTCACCCCAGTAATACATTGTGCATTGTTGCAACCAGTGGCTGCGCGCCAGCGCCTCCCAACCATAGCCGGCACCGAATATGACGATGGCGTCACGCACCTGCGGGAAAG
>CANIIN010000267.1 GCA_947467405.1 Betaproteobacteria bacterium
ACATCCTGGTCCCAAACCAGGCGCGCTACCAGGCTACGCTACACCCCGAGGGTCCCGCATTCTACGCCGGAAGACGCTTCAGGGCAATGATATCTGCAGCTGCTTCTGTCAAATGCGATTGTTGCAGTTCTGGTTCATCTCGGATCAAGGCCGCATTCGTCCAGCGGATGCATTGCTATGGATGCGCCACGAAGGACCTTTCCAAATAAAAAGGGCGCCACTGGCGCCCTTTTTATTCTTCTGCGTTGCGCCAATGCGCTATCAGGCTTCCGGCTGCTCCTGCGGAGCGTCCTTGTCCTTGATCGCCTTCATCGACAGGCGTACGCGGCCCTTTTCATCAGCCTCCAGCACCTTGACCTTGACCGACTGGCCTTCCTTGAGGTGATCGGCAACGCTGGCGACGCGCTCATGGCTGATCTGGGAGATGTGCAACAGGCCGTCCTTGCCGGGCAGCAGTTGAACAATAGCGCCGAAGTCGAGCAACTTGAGCACCGTGCCGTCATAGACCCGACCGACTTCAACATCGGCTGTGATGTCCTCAATGCGCTTTCTGGCCGCCTCGCCACCTTCAGAGCTGATGCAGGCAATGGAAATCATTCCATCGTCACCAATCTCGATCGTGGTGCCGGTCTCTTCCTGGATGCCGCGGATGACCACGCCACCCTTTCCGATCACGTCACGAATCTTTTCCGGATTGATCTTGATCTTGATGATGCGCGGTGCAAAGCTGGAAATCTCGGTCCGCGAACCATCCAGCGACCCCTTCATGATGTCAAGAATGTGCAGGCGGGCCTCACGCGCCTGTGCCAGCGCAACCTGCATGATTTCCTTCGTGATGCCCTCAATCTTGATATCCATCTGCAGGGCGGTCACACCGTTGTCCGTGCCGGCCACCTTGAAGTCCATATCGCCGAGGTGATCTTCATCACCAAGGATGTCGGTAAGGACTGCGAATCGGTTGCCTTCCTTGATCAGCCCCATGGCGATTCCGGCGACGTGCGCCTTGATCGGGACGCCGGCGTCCATCATGGCCAAGCTGCCACCGCAGACACTGGCCATCGAGGAGGAGCCGTTGGATTCGGTAATTTCCGAAACAACGCGCATCGAATAGCCGAACTCCTCTGCGCTGGGCAGAACGGCGACCAGAGCGCGCTTTGCCAAACGGCCGTGACCGATTTCACGACGCTTGGGCGAACCCACGCGTCCGGTCTCGCCCGTCGCATACGGAGGCATGTTGTAGTGGAGCATGAAGCGCTCCTTGTATTCGCCCATGAGGGCATCGATGATCTGCTCGTCACGCCCGGTGCCGAGCGTGGCCACGACCAGAGCCTGCGTTTCACCGCGAGTGAACAGGGCCGATCCGTGAGTCCGCGGCAATACGCCGACACGGATGTTGATCGGGCGCACGGTGCGTGTGTCGCGTCCATCGATACGCGGCTCGCCATCGAGGATCTGGCTGCGAACAATCTTCGACTCGAGGCCGAAAATGATGTCGCCAACCACGTTTGAATCTGCATTGGCATCCGCACCTGCTGCCAGATCCGCAAAGATCTGCTTGTTGATCTCGGACAGTCGTGTGCTGCGCGCCTGCTTGCTGCGAATCTTGTAGGCCTCGCGAAGCGGGCCTTCCGCCATCGCCGTCACGCGTGCGATCAGCGCCTCGTCCTTTGGTGCAGGCTTCCAGTCCCAGGCCGGCTTTGCCGCCTCGTCAGCCAGTTGATGAATAGCCTGGATGGCAGCTTGCATCTGCTCATGGCCGAAGACCACCGAGCCCAGCATCACTTCTTCGGACAACTCGCTGGCCTCGGATTCAACCATCAGTACAGCATGCTCGGTTCCGGCAACAACCAGATTGAGCTTGCTTTCCTTGAGTTGCGATGCGCTGGGGTTGAGTACGTACTGCCCATTGATGTAGCCGACGCGAGCGGCGCCAATCGGGCCGTTGAAGGGGATGCCGGACAGCGTCAACGCCGCGGACACGCCAATCAGCGCGGGGATATCCGGATCCACTTCGGGGTTCACAGACATCACCGTGGCGACAACCTGAACTTCGTTGTAGAACGCATCCGGAAACAAGGGGCGAATCGGGCGGTCGATCAGGCGACTGGTCAGCGTCTCTTTTTCCGACGGGCGACCTTCTCGCTTGAAAAAACCACCGGGGATTTTTCCTGCTGCGTAGGTCTTCTCGATGTAGTCGCAGGTCAGAGGGAAAAAATCCTGACCGGGCTTGGCGGTTTTCTTCGCGACAACGGTGCAAAGCACGACGGTATCGTCCACATTCACCATCACCGCGCCGTGGGACTGGCGGGCGATCTCGCTGGTTTCCAGCGTGACCTGGTTGGCTCCGTAGGTAAAGGTCTTCTTGATGACTGTCAGCGACATGGCTCTCTCGATCGATTGATTTGGCGACTCCGGCGCATTGCGCCTGTCGGCTTGTTGAATTGCAGTGGCTTCGGCTCAAGTCATGTTCAGTGAATCTCAATAGGGCGAAACGACTTCGCACCTATCTGAACATGCAGCAGCGGCGAAACAGGGCTGAACAAAATCAAAACGCCCATCCGGAGGGCTGGATGGGCGTCAGGGAATTACTTCCGCAGGCCAAGCTTCTCGATGAGTTGCCGATATTTGTCGGCATGCGTACCCTTGAGGTAGTCCAGCAGTTTGCGGCGCTGGCTGACCATCTTGAGCAGTCCGCGACGGGAATGATGGTCTTTGACGTTCGACTTGAAGTGGTCGGTGAGCCCGTTGATGCGAGCCGTAAGCAGCGCAACTTGAACTTCAGACGAACCGGTATCACCAGCTGTGCGCTGATGTTGGGAAACGATTTGCGCTTTCTGCGCAACGGTCACTGTCATGCTGATCTCTCTTGGTGCGAAAGGGCAACATTCTAGCCTAAAATCAACCGTTTCTACAAGCCGAATTTCAGCGCTCCCGGCGCGTTTCAGAGTCGCCCGATTTGCCCCTTGTCAGGCGCCGCTGACAAGCCGGTGCGGGCGCAACGATCCCACAGGATCCACTTCGCCAAGCCCCAGAAAAGCGTCATCCTGGCTGTACACCCGCATTAGCTCTCCTCCCTGCTTCTCCAGGCTTGGTGCCCCGCTGGACACGTACTCCGGCAGGTTATTGCGGGAGATGGCCTGACCGAACGTAAAGCGACGGGCGAACTCTTCGCTAAGTTTCACCGCGGGCCAGCGCCTGACCAGGGAATCCATGGCTTTGAGCAGAGCATCTCGGGATTCGGTCGGTAGCTGTTCCAATACGTCCAGCTGGATCGAATCGTCGATGCCATAGGGGCCTATGCCTGTGCGCTCCAGGCTGGCAAGATGTGCGCCGCACCCCAATGCCTGCCCCAGATCTTCGGCGAGCGTCCGTATGTAGGTCCCCTTGCTGCAAAGCACATCCAGCCGCGCAAAAGGCGGCTCAAAACCAACCAAGTTCAAGGAGTGGATCATCACGTGGCGTGCTGACCGAGCAATGGTCTCCCCCTTTCTTGCCAACTCGTAGAGAGGCTTGCCTTGATGCTTCAGCGCCGAATACATCGGGGGAATCTGGGAGATTTCGCCGCGAAATCGTTCCAATGCACTATTCAGGTCGGATTCCGAGAAATTGACCGGCTTGTCCTCGAGAACAGGACCTTCCGAGTCGCCCGTGGCGGTGGTCTGCCCGAATCTGACTAGCGCAAGATAGCGCTTGTCTGACTCGAGCAACTCGCCTCCAAATTTGGTTGCATCGCCCAGGCAGATCGGCAGAAGTCCACAAGCCAAAGGATCAAGAGTCCCCGTGTGACCGGCCTTTTGAGCCTGGAAGAGCCTCTTTACACGCTGCAGAGCGCCATTGGATGAAATTCCACGAGGCTTGTTCAACAGCAGAACCCCGTCGATCCTGCGCACCACCCGAGGCGGCAGATCGCGTCGCTGTTGCAACGGTTCAGTCCTCGCTATCCGGCTTGTGCGTGGATTCGGCGTTGGATGCCACCGCCTTGTCAATGAGCTGCGACAGCCGAACCCCGCGCTCGACTGAGTCGTCGTAGATGAATTGCAGCTCGGGCGTGACATAAATCTTGATACGCTGCCCCAGCATTGACCGTAGATATCCTGCTGCCCGCTTCAATCCTGCCTGTGTAGCGATGCGAGCTTCCTCATCGCCGAGCAGCGTGAAATACACCTTGGCATAGGCGAGGTCGGAGGAAACTTCGACATCGGTCAACGTCAACATGGCCACTCGGGGATCCTTCAACTCCAGACGAATGATCTCCGAAAGCTCGCGCCTTATTTGATCGGCGACTCTTCGTTGACGTTGGAGATTGGCCACTGGGAACTTTCTGCAGAATACTAGGTATCGGCCGAGCGAATCACGTACGTGACTCCCTCGGCCATGAGGCAGTCCATATCACGCAAGTGTGCGCGCGACTTCCTGTACCTCGTAAACCTCGAGGTTGTCACCTTCTTGGAGGTCGTTGTAATTCTTCAGGGACAAACCGCATTCGAAGCCCGATCGCACTTCGCGCACGTCATCCTTGAATCGCTTGAGCGAATCGAGTTCGCCATCGTGAATAACCACGTTGTCGCGGAGCAGACGCACACGTGCGGAGCGCTTGACGAAGCCTTCCTTCACCATGCAGCCTGCAATAGTACCGACCGCGGAAATGCGATAGATCTGGCGGATTTCCACCACGCCCAGGACGGCTTCCTTTTTCTCCGGAGCAAGCATCCCGGAGAGCGCCGCCTTCACTTCATCTACCGCTTCATAGATGATGTTGTAGTAACGAATATCGACACCGGCACTTTCGGCCAGTTTTCGTGCAGCGGAATCTGCCCGCGTATTGAATCCGATCAC
>CANIIN010000268.1 GCA_947467405.1 Betaproteobacteria bacterium
CCAATCCGGATAGCGCAGCAGCCAGCCGGACAGCAGCAGTGAAGCCATGCCGGCGACCGCCGCGAGTCGCTTCAGGCCAGTGCAGGACATGGCATACGCAATGAGCCCCGCGGTCAGGGTGGTTGCAAGGGTGACGGCATAGACCCCGCCCAGCGGCGCAAAACCTGCCAGCGGCGAATCGCCTTGTGAATAGCCGACGGCGAGCCATGGGAAACCGCTGAACAGCCAACCGCGCAGCCACTCGGTGAGGGTCCATAGCGCCGGCGCCGTCAGCAGCAGCGTCACCGCCGGCCCGGTTCGAAAGCGCGCCTGCAGATAGCCTGCCGCTGCCGGGAACAACGCCAGGTAGGCGCAGAAGAGCAGGGTGGCCACGGCAGCAACGGGAGCGGCCATCATGCCGAAATCGTGAAGGCTGACGTACACCCACGACACGCCGCCAAGAAAGCACGCCAGCCCGAACAGAAAGCCCGTCAGCGCCGCTTCGCGTGCTGACGCGGCCCGATTCCAGAGCACGAAGAGCAGGGTGAGCGCCAGGACGGGCAAGGGCGAAAATCCCAGCGGCGCAAATCCGGCGACGGTCAGGGCGCCGGCGACTGCCGCTGACATCAGCCGTATCGGCCGCCCTTGCATGGACTGCAGCATCTGCCGACCGGTCATTCGCGCCCGGGCAGTGGCAGCACGTTCAGCGCATGCAGCCGCCGGCTGTCGCTGCTCAGCACCTGGAAGCGCAGGCCTTCCAGCGTGATCGACTCGCCGCGCTTGGGCAGACGGCCGAAGCGGCTGATCAGCAGTCCGCCGATGGTGTCGAAATCCTCGTCTGAAAACCCGGTGCCGAAAGACTCATTGAAGGCGCTGATTTCGGTGCGCGCCTTGACGCGGAAAGTGCCGGATTCCTCGCGGACAATGTTGTCTTCGCTTTCATCGAAATCGTATTCGTCCTCGATTTCGCCCACGATCTGCTCCAGGACGTCCTCGATGGTCACCAGTCCGGCGACGCCGCCGTACTCGTCGACCACCATGGCCATGTGGTTGCGGCTGGCACGGAATTCCCGCAGCAGCACGTTGAGCGGTTTGGATTCGGGAACGAAGACGGCCGGGCGCAGCATGTCGCGGACGTTGAATTCCTCCTCGCCGGCGTAATAGCGGAGCAGGTCCTTGGCCAGCAGCACGCCGATCACGTCATCGCGGTTCTTGTCGATGACGGGAAAGCGCGAGTGGGCCGTGGCCATCACCAGCGGGATGAACTGGTCAGGCGTGTCGTTGACGTCGATGACGTCCATCTGCGTGCGCGGGATCATGATGTCCCTGACGCGCATCTCCGACACCTGCAGCACGCCTTCGATCATGGATAGCGCATCACCATCCAGCAGGTTCCGGTCATAGGCGGAATGCAGCAGCGTGACCAACTGCTCGCGATCCTCGGGCTCCCGCAGCAGGAGATCCGAGAGTCGTTCAAACCAGGAGGGGTGGTTTTCCTTCTTCATCTTGGCTTCTTCATGCGTTGTCGATGGATCGGCGACCGGCCGCAGTCGCCATTTCGCGCACCGCGTAGGGGTTCGTGTACCCGAGTGATTTCAGTATGCGTCGTTCGCGGCGTTCCATCTGTTCGGCCTCGTCATCGTTCTCGTGGTCCAGGCCTTGCAGATGAAGCAGGCCATGCACCAGCAGGTGGGCGTAATGAGCCTCCAGGGTTTTTCCCTGCTGGCGCGCTTCGCGCGCAACGACGGGCGCGCACAGCACCAGATCGCCCTGCAGAACCCCGTTGTCCGATCCGTACACGAATGTGAGCACGTTGGTGGCGTGATCCTTGTGGCGGTATTCATGGTTCAGGCGTCTTCCCTCTGGCGTGCCGACAATGCGCACCGTGACGCTGGCGTTCGCATACGCGCGACCCAGGCGGACGGCGCCGGCCCAACGGCGCAGCGCCCGTTCGCTGGGAACATGTTGGCTGCGCGTGGCCACCTGCAGCCCGATTGAGATCGCCGGCAAGGTGCGTTTACTGCGCCGCCGGTTTGCGCGAGTCGCGTTGCTCATAGGCATCGACGATGCGCTGTACCAGCGGGTGGCGCACCACGTCTTCGGTCAGGAATTGGGTAAAGGCGATGCCGCGCAGATCCAGCAGCGTGTCGCGCGCGTCCACCAGGCCGCTGCGCGCGCCGCGCGGCAGGTCGACTTGCGTGACGTCGCCGGTGATGACGGCCTTGGATCCGAATCCCATCCGCGTCAGGAACATCTTCATCTGCTCCGGCGTGGTGTTCTGGGCTTCGTCAAGAATGATGAACGAATGGTTGAGCGTGCGGCCGCGCATGTAGGCCAGGGGGGCGAGTTCGATGGCACTGCGCTCGAAAAGCTTCTGCACGCGGTCGAATCCCATCAGGTCGTACAACGCGTCGTAGAGCGGCCGCAGATAGGGATCTACCTTCTGCGCGAGGTCTCCCGGCAGAAAGCCGAGTCGTTCACCGGCTTCGACGGCGGGCCTGACCAGCACGATGCGTTTGACTGCATCGCGTTCCAGTGCGTCAGCGGCGCAGGCCACGGCGAGATAGGTCTTGCCGGTCCCGGCCGGGCCGATGCCGAAGGTGATGTCGTGTTCCAGGATGTTGCGGATGTATTCGCGTTGCCGCGGCGTGCGGCCGCGCAGATCGGTGCGCCGCGTCGCCAGGACCGGCCCTTCCTCGGAATCGTCGGGTGCGTCGCCCTCGATCAGGCCGAGTTGCACATCGTCAATCGACAACTCCCGCGCGCTGCGTGCATAGAAACGCTGCAGCAGGCCGGCAGCCTTGTTGATGCGGGTTTGCTCGCCCTTGACCGTGAAGCGCTCGCCGCGCCGGCCTATGTTGACCTCCAGGGCGATTTCGATCTGTCGCAGGTTTTCGTCTAGCGCGCCGCACAGGTTGGCGAGGCGCTGGTTGTCCACGGGCGTGAAAGCCAGTTCGACCGATTTGGGCTTCAATGAGGATGGTTGCTTTTCATGCATGCCGGGCATGCGATTTGGCTATTCTATCGGACTGCCGCCCGGTCGTCCGTGGCAGGGTTCGAATCCTGCTGTGACTTCAGGAAGCGCTGATCAAATTCTGAAAATGAGAATGCCTCGACAAGCTTCTGTCTGCAGTGGGGGATATGCAAGGCTCTTTTCGCATTAGTTAGTGATATGCCTCTATACCAGAGGGAAAACGCTTACCCGGCAGTGATAACATAAGTCCTGATCCACAATCGAGTTTCTGCACCGCGTCGCGGATCATCCCTAACTAATGCGAAAAGAGCCATAGGCAAGGGGGCTTGCCCCCTTGTTTGGTGAATCCTTCCCGCCGTTACCTCAGCTTGCCGCGCAAGGTGTGGGCAAGAGACTGGGTGATGGTGATGTCGGTAAATTCCCCGATGCGGCGCCCGTCGGCCGGAAAGTTGACGACGCGGTTGTTGTCGGTTCGTCCGCAGAGCTCGTTCTCATCCTTGCGGGAAACGCCTTCAATGAGGATGCGTTGGCATGTGCCGACCATCCCCGCGCTGATCCGGCCGGCGCTGTCCTGGATGGCGGCCTGCAGTTGCCGCAGTCGCCCCACCTTGGTTTCCTGGGATACGTCATCCGGCAGATCTGCGGCCGGCGTGCCCGGGCGTCTGCTGTAGATGAACGAGTAGGAATCGTCGAAGCCGACCTCCTCCACGAGTTTCATCGTGGCGGCAAAGTCGGCCTCGGTTTCTCCGGGGAAGCCGACGATGAAATCGGAGGTGATGCAGACATCAGGCCGCGCCGCCCTCAGGCGGCGGATGATGGATTTGTATTCGATGGCGGAATAGCCGCGCTTCATGGCGGCGAGAATCCGATCCGATCCCGACTGCACGGGCAGGTGAACATGCGACACCAGTTGCGGGATTCGTGCATGGGCGTCGATCAGCCGCTGGCTGAATTCGCGCGGGTGCGACGTGGTGTAGCGGATCCGTTCGACGCCGGGAATGGCGGCCACATACTCCAGCAGCAGGGCGAAATCGGCCGGATCCCCTTTGTCCTGGCCATCGGCCGGCAAGTTGCCGCGATAGGCATTGACGTTCTGCCCAAGCAGCGTGACCTCTCGCACGCCGGCCTCGGCGAGGCCGGCTATTTCGGTGAGCACATCCTCGAACGGCCGGGAGATCTCTTCGCCGCGTGTGTAGGGAACGACGCAGAAACTGCAGTACTTGCTGCAACCTTCCATGATCGACACAAATGCCGTCGGGCCATCAATCCGCGGCGGCGGCAGTTGGTCGAATTTCTCGACTTCGGGGAAGGAAATGTCCACCTGTGACTGGCCGGTGCGGCGTCGCGCCGCGATCAAATCGGGCAGGCGGTGCAAGGTCTGCGGGCCGAATACCAGATCCACATAAGGCGCGCGATCGACGATGCGCCCGCCTTCCTGGCTCGCCACGCATCCGCCGACGCCGATCATCACCTCAGGCCGGGCGAGCTTCAGTTCTCTGACTCGTCCCAGGGCATGGAACACGCGTTCCTGTGCGTTTTCGCGAACGGAGCAGGTGTTGAACAGGATCAAGTCGGCGTCTGCGGGGTCGTCCGTGGGTTCGAACCCCTCGCTGGCATGGAGCGAGTCGGCCATGCGGGCGGAATCGTATTCATTCATCTGGCAGCCGAAGGTGCGCAGGAAAAATTTCTTGGCCACGGCGGAGCTAGCGTCCCGAGGGCCGCGGAATGGCCGCTTCCTGCGGGGTCAACAGCCAGACGCGATGGATCTGTCCGTTGACGTCCAGAAGATAGCCGGCCAGCGCGCCAGCAGGCGGCAGCGCGGTCGGAACGATGATGAGGTTGTTCGTGTCGCGAATGTTGGAACCAGGCGACAG
>CANIIN010000269.1 GCA_947467405.1 Betaproteobacteria bacterium
TTCCGGGTAGTAGCTCTTCTTGAAGCGCTCCGGGTCGCCCCAGATGGTGCGGATCATGGCCGGCCAGGGACGCTTGATGACGAGGATGCCACCCTTGCCCTTGTCGACGTCCTCGCCCGTTTCATCGACGATGGCCGCCATGATGCCGGGCAACGGTAGCGTGCATGAACCGGGCTTGAGCGCCGTGACGCCGGGCAACGGCGTGATGAGATGACCGCCGGTCTCCGTCTGCCACCACGTGTCCACGATCGGGCAACGCGAATTGCCGACCACGGTGTAGTACCACATCCAGGCTTCCGGATTGATCGGTTCCCCCACCGACCCCAGGATGCGCAGGCTCGAGAGGTCGTATTTCCTGGGCAGATCGCCACCGGCCTTGATGAGCGAGCGGATCGCCGTCGGCGCGGTATAGAACACGCTGACCTTGTGATCCTGGATCATTTTCCAGAACCGGCCGGCATCAGGATAGGTGGGCACGCCTTCGAAGATCACCTGCGTGGCACCCACGGCAAGCGGGCCATAGACGATGTAGGTGTGCCCCGTCACCCAGCCCACGTCGGCCGTGCACCAGAACACGTCGGTGGGCTTGTAATCGAAAGTCCACTTCATGGTCAGCAGCGCATGCAGCATGTAGCCGCCGGTGGAATGCTGCACGCCCTTGGGTTTGCCCGTCGAACCCGAGGTGTAGAGGATGAACAGCGGATGCTCGGCGTCGACCCAGGTCGGTTCGCATTCGTTGGCCTGCCCCTTCTCGGCGTCATGCCACCAGATGTCGCGCGGCGCGACCATCGGGATGGCCGATCCGGAACGCTTGTAGACGATGACGCTTTTGATGCTGTCGCATCCGCCCATGGCCAGCGCCTCGTCCACGGCGGGCTTCAACGCAATTTCCTTGCCGCCTCGGAACTGCCCGTCGGCCGTGAGCACCGCCACCGCACCGGCGTCGATGATGCGTTCATGCAGGCTCTTGGCCGAGAAACCGCCGAACACCACCGAGTGCGTGGCAGCGATGCGGGCACAGGCCTGCATGGCGATCACTGCTTCGATGGACATGGGCATGTAGACCAGCACGCGGTCGCCCTTCTGGATGCCGCGCGCCTTCAGCGCATTGGCAAAGGTGCAGACACGGTGATACAGATCCTTGTAGCTGATGCGTGTGATCTTGCCGTCGTCCGCCTCGAAGATCAGCGCAGTCTTGTCGGGTTGCGTCTTGAGGTGGCGATCGAGACTGTTGTGCGAGGCATTCAGTTCACCGTCATGAAACCAGCGATAGAACGGGGCATTGGACTCGTCCAGCACCTTGGTGAAGGGCTTCTTCCAGAGCAGGTTTTCGCGCGCCAGGCGCGCCCAGAACCCCTCGAAGTCGGCTGCCGCCTCGTCGCACAGCGCCTGGTAGGCGGCCATGCCGGACACGTTGGCCTGCTTGACGAACTCCGCAGCGGGCGGAAAAAGACGGTCCTCCTGGAGAACCGATTCGATGGTGCCGGACATGATGTTGCCTCCTGTTGGATTCGTGCCGAAGCCTTTGCCGTCTGACTTCGCCTGCGGTGAGTACAAAAGAGTTTGCGGCGAAGGACTTACGTAAAACTTACATTGATCCTGGAGAGCGCTCAAACGAGTTGACGCAGAACTTTGTGCGCCGCAGCAGCATTGAGCTCGCACAGCGCCCTGCCTGCATCAAAGCGCTTCGGAGCAAGGCTGAATTTCATGAAATTGCGGGCAAAGAATCCTTGCAGATCCTTTGCCCGCTGGCATCTTCAAGCATAGGCTGTCTCAACATCGAGACAGCCTCCGGCCCATCGGAAGCTGGCTGAACTACCTGCCGGCGCCAGCCTTGGCAGCCTTCTTCTTTTCCGGCATGAGTTGGGCGCGATCGCGCAACAGCAATTCGGCCGCGTATTTCGGCGTCTTGTAGGTCCACTTGGCAAACAGCTTTTCGCGGTCCAGGCGCTCGATCACCTTGACGCGCTGCTCGTCATATTCCTTGTCTCGTTTGGCCTTGTCCTCGGCGCTCTCGCCCTTCTCCGGCGGACGCACCTTGGGCGGCTCTCCGGTCAGAGTGAATGACAGGTAGTAGCTATCGTCATCCGCCTTGGCGCCGATCTTGACGGTATAGTTCACGCCGTCAGGGGTATCGGCCTTGAGGGTGACCGACTTGGAAAGACCTGTATCAACTGCTACCGGGTCAGCCACCACATCCTTGCTCATGACCAGATACAGCGCACTGATAACGTCCTGAGCCTTCTGCGGGTCCGGCTTCTCGCCGCCCGTCCAACCCCATAAGCCATTGGCTTTGGTCATGGTCCAGCGCGACTCACCGCCCGGGCCGAAGGAGGTCACCGACTTGGCCGGATCGATACGGAACAATTCCTTGACCAACCATGTCGATGGGTTGGCATCTGCCTGGGCCAGAGGCTCAGACACCGCGGCAATGGAGTCGGCACCGGAAATCACGTACCGCCCATAGGGAATGTCGCCTTCACGGGGGGGCCCGCCTTCCTGCGAGGGAATCATGCCCTTGCGCATCATGGTCTTGCCCAACAACAACGTGGCAAGCGACTTGCCGCTGGCATCCTTGAGTTCCAGTGCGGTCCCCTGACCTGCACCCGCACCGGCCTTGGGGGCCACCAGATCGAAATCCGCCAGTTTGTCCGGCGCCACCTGGTCGGACTGGATGATCTTCAAATCAGCCAGTTTTCCCAGGAGTTCCGCGATGCGCGAAAAATCCGCCGGGAAGTCGGCGCGCTCGCGGACAACCCACTCGGCGCCTTTTTTCACCAGATGCACTTCAGCAGTTCCATTGCGGAGCGCAATCTCGGCGACAGAAATGGCAGTCAGCGTGGGCAGCAACTTCTTGCCCGCTTGCACGTCAGTCTGATCCCAGGACCGTTGCTGCCACCATTGCACGCCGGCTCCTGCCGCAGCCAGAACCACCAGCGCAATCACCAGCGTCAGAAATTGTTTCTTGTTCATGCCAACACCTCAGATCTTGACGGTCTTGCGCCGGCGCATGATCGCCAGCAACACGCCCGCAACGGCCACCAGCACGGGCATGGCACCGATATTGACGAGCTTGGTCCAGAATTCCAGCGACTCGCTGTCACGACGCAATTCCTTGCGAACTTCCTTCAATTCGCGGCGCGTCTCGGCCGAAATTCGGCGGAAATTCTCCACCTCGGTCTGCTGCTGCGGCGTCAGGATGGTCGAAGCCTGCTGCCCCGGGCCGCGCTGTTGCTGCAATCCCTGCAGCTTCTGCGAGGTCTGCTGCAGCGTCGTTTCGAGCGCCTGAATCTTGCCGAGGTAAGCCTGCTGGGCACGCGCCTCCATTTCGCGGATGACTGTGAACGGCCGGGCCGCCGTGGCACGACTGCGCACGCTGATCAGGGCCGGATCGCCAGCGAACTGTTCGACGACGGCCTGGGCAAACGCCAGGTTGCCGTTGGCCGGCACGACGATGCGCTGGCCGAATACGTTCTGAATCTGGACTGCCGCGCCGTCGTTGATGAAATCGACGTCCCCGATCAGGACCACCGCATTGTCCGGGCTCTCCTTGAGAGCCGGAACAGCCGCCGCCGGCGCGGGCGGGGCCGCCTTGGAAGCATCCTTGGCGGGCTTGCCGTCCTTGGCATCCTTGGGAGCATCAGCCGGCTTGCCATCCGGGAATGCCGTCTTGAACTTCCCCGTCAGCTTGATGGCCAGCGGATACTCGTTCTCCGACGGCGTGAAGTCCTTCATCGCCTCACTGCCGCGATTGGCAGCAATGGAGGAGTCCACGAGCTTGGAAAACTTGGAACTCTTCATCAACACGGTCTCGGTCAGGCCATCCGCCGGCTTGCCGGTGAAGGCGCCGGCAAAGGGAATCAACGCCGTGCCGATCTTGTTGCTGCTGACATCATCCGTGTTGAACGCCGGGCCCACCAGAGACAGCACGGTCGGCATGGCATTGGCGCCCGCACCGGAAACATATTTGGTATCGAGCACCACCTTGGTGGCATCGAAGTTGATGCCCCAGGTCTTGAACAGGCGATCCATGGTGGAAGCGGTTCCGCCTCCGCCACCGCGGGGGCCGGCTGACGCGCCGTCGAAGTAACTGAATGGATCGACCATGGCAACCAGCTTGCCGCCGCGCATGACGAACTGATCGACCGCGAACTGCGTCTTCTCGGCGATCTCGCGCGGATGGATCACCACCAGCACCTTGACGTCATCGTCGATGCGCTCGGTGTCCATGCGAATACGCCGCACACGGAAATCACGCTCCAGTTCACTGACGAAAACCTGCTTTTCGGATGGCGGCATGCCGGCCATGGGATTGCCGGGCGAACCGAACATGGCGGTGGGCGTCATGATGCCGACGACGGGCTTGTCCTTGGTGGCGGCCTGCGCGATGGCGCGTGACACGTCGTATTCGAGCAGTTGCTCGCGGTCCAGCGTCAAGGCCGGCAGGGCGAGACGCTTGTCCGCATAGGTGATGGCGAGACCGAGGTAGAACTTGTCGCCGGTCGGCATGACCTGCGCGCCAACCCCGTCCAGTGCGGCTGAATCCTCCGCTTCTGAATCCGGCTGCGGATCGAACTTCTCGACAATGATCTTGCCCCGACCGGCCTGGCGGAATTCCCCCAGCAGGTCTTCCACGCGGCGACCGAACGCCTTCAGGGGAAGCGGCACGTTGGCGTCGCCCTGCGAGAAGTAATAGCGGATGCGTACCGGTCCGTCGAGCTTGCCCAGGATCGAATGCGTACCCTGCGACAGGGTATAGAGCTTGCCTTCGGTCAGGTCGACGCGCTGCTTGAACGCACCCAGCACGAAGTTGGCAA
>CANIIN010000270.1 GCA_947467405.1 Betaproteobacteria bacterium
AAAAACTGGTCGAGTGCCGAGGTGAGTCCGGACTTGGTGCTACCCATGACGTCGATGACGCGGTTTGAATAATTAACCAGCGGATCCTGGGTGTTCAGCGAGCTGAAGCTGCTGCGAAGGCTGCTCGCGGCAAACTCGCTGTAAGCACGCTTGACGCCGTTGACGACAACTCCGGTGCCCAGGTAGATATTGGCGCGATTTTCCGGTGTGCTGGGAGCCAGCGTGACATCCTGTCGGCTGTAGCCCTCGGTATTCAAGTTGGCGATGTTATTGCTGACCGTACCAAGCGCACGCTGGTAGGCTGCAATGGCCGAGCCGCCGATTGTGAGGATGTCACTCATGTTCGGTTACCGGTTATTCTTTCGTCGGTTCGGATTCGACAGCGGGGGAGGGCTCGCTGGCAGGGGCCGGTGCCGGACGGTTCAAGGCCAAGCCGCCTTCCTGCGGACGGGCGATGACGAAAATACGGGCAGGTTTCTGAATCGGCAGTTCCGGCTGCTTGACTGTCAGCGGCATGCCGATACCTGTCGCGGCCGCGCTGGTTCCCTGTGCCATGCCGGCGGGCTTCGACAGGTTGGCTGCATCCAGGGCCGCGGGTTGCTCATGTGCGCTCTGGCGGCTGAACATGTCGCCGATTCCGAGCGCGCCACGCTTGGCCATTTGCATGGAAATTTCCTTGTCATACAGCTCCTCATAGGTATCCATCGAGGTCGACTGCAGGAAATCGCTCTTCGGTGTGGCAGCGCGCATGGATTTCATCATCATCTGGATGAACATGGCCTCGAACTGCTGGCCGGTTTCCTTGGCGGCCGATGCGCTATCACCGTGAGCTTTTCCGCGCAACTGACCCAGACCAGTGAAGTCCAGGTAGGAGGTGGGGCTTTGTACTGAGTCAGTCATATCAAATGACCAGCAGGTCGGCGCGCAGACTGCCTGCTCGCTTGAGTGCTTCCAGTATCGCGATCATCGCCGATGGGGTGGCGCCGATCTGATTGATGGCGTCAACAATATCTCTCAGGTCAACTCCCGGTTTGAACAGGAACATCGGATTCTTGGCCTCGCTGACGGTCACATCGGCATTGGTCAGCGCTGCAGTCTGCCCACCTGCACCTCCTGGCGGGGCGGGGGGAGCAAACGGGTTTGCCTGGCTGACCTCATTGGTGCCGGAAATCTTGACGGTAATGCCGCCGTGCGTTACCGCTGCTGCCGTGACGCGTACGTTGCGATTGATGACGACCGTACCGGTGCGGGAGTTGACGACGACGCGCGCCGTTTCTTCTCCCGGTATGACATCGATATTTTCAATCATGCTCATGAAGGCGACGCGCTGGCTGATTTCCTGCGGAACGGCCAGTGTTAACGATACCCCGTCCAACGCCTTCGCCACGCCCGCTCCGAATTTTTCGTTAACGGCGTTCACAATGGCGTTGGTCGTCGTGAAGTCATGTGTTCTGGTGTTGAGGACCACTGTGTCGGCCTTGTCAAAGGCGGTTTCCACGGCGCGTTCGACGAGTGCTCCGCTGGGGATGCGGCCGGATGTCGTCACGCCGGTCGACACACTGGAGCCGGCAGCGCTGGCCTCCACGGCGCCCATGGTCAGCGCACCCTGCGCTATCGCATAAACTGAACCATCCACGCCGCGCAGCCGTGTCATGATGAGTTGCCCACCACGCAGACTGGTTGACTTGCCGATGGTTGATACGTTCACATCAATTGTTTGTCCGGGTTTTGCAAAGGCCGGCAGCTCAGCGGTCACCATGACGGCGGCCACGTTCTTGACGTCAAGGGTTGCTTTGGTACTGACGCCGGCATCGAAATCCGACAGCGTACCGTCGATGCTCACCCCAAGCTGGTTGAGCATGGATCGCAGGCTTTGGCCGGCGAAGGGCACATCTGCACCATCACCTGATCCCTGCAGACCGATGACCAGCCCGTAACCGAGCAGCTGGTTGGCGCGCACCGTCGCAACCGAGGTGAGGTCCTTGATACGGTCAGCCCAGGCGGGCTGTGCCCAGACCAGGACGAATAGTTGCGCGATCAGGATGAGACGTTTCATGATTGTCCTCAGAACGGCCAGAAGCGATAGAGGACGCGCGTGCCCCAACCCTGCTGGGTGGCACTGGCGAGGTCGCCGCTGCCACGGTAGGAAAACTGGGCATTCGCGAGACGCTTGGACTGCACTGTTCCGTTGGGTGCAATGTCGCCCGTACGGACAATGCCGGAAACCTGAATGACTTCGTTGCCTTCACTCAATGCCAGTTGCTTCTCGCCGCGCACCACCAGATTGCCATTGGACATGACATCCACGACGCTCACTGTAATGGATCCCTTCAAGGTGGCATTCTGTCCGTGGTTCCCGGATCCATCGCTCTTGGTATCCGCCCCATCCGCCTTGATTTGCTTGATGGCAGATGACATCCCGGCTCCGAATGGAAGCCGGTTCTTGCCCAGCGCGTCGGCTACTCCCGCCTGCACGCTCGGGAAGGCATCGTTACTGGACTTGCGTTCAGTGGTGCTGTGCAGAACGCGTGTGGCCTGAGTCTCTTCGTCGAGCAGAACCGTAATGATGTCGCCTACGTGGTAGTCCTTCTGACGACCGAACAGGCTCTCGCCGCGACCGTCCATGAATAGCGAACCGGTGGATACCGGTTTCTGCGCTGCTGGGGTCGGGAACACGGGCGCGAATTGCGGTGTCGGGAGCATTTCCGGAGTCATGGCACAACCAGCCAGGAAAACCGGCGCTATTGAAAATCCAGCGAGTAGGGTCAGAGGCTTCATGAGGTTTCTTAGAGGTTGTTATTGACGAACTTGAGCATCTCGTCCGATGCGGCGATGGCCTTGGAATTGACTTCGTACGCACGCTGCGTTTCGATCATGTTGACCATTTCCTCCACGACATTGACGTTGGAGGCTTCGAGCGCACCCTGCATCAGAACACCTGCACCGGCGGTGCCCGGTTTGAGTTGCTGTACCGCGCCACTGGCTGACGTGGCCGTCATCAGGTTCTGTCCAATTGAGGCCAGGCCTGCGGGGTTGGGGAAGCGAGCCACGGTGATGTTGCCGAGCACCTGCTGTGCGCCACCCACCAGAGCCGTTGTTACGGTGCCATCTGCGCCGACGGTGACGCTGAGTGCGTTGTTGGGGACGGTCATCGCCGGCTGCAGCAGAGATCCGTTTGCCGTGACAATCTGGCCGGTCGGGGAAAGCTTGAAGCTGCCGTCGCGGGTATAGGCGAGAGTTCCATCGGGCTGCAGGACCTGGAAGAAACCGTCACCGCTGATGGCGACGTCAAGCGCGTTCTGGGTCGTGATCATGTTCCCTTGGGCATGGTTCTTTTCGGTGGCGATCACTCGCACACCCGTGCCCAGCATCAGCCCGGTAGGGGAGACCGTATTGGCCGAAGTCTGGCCACCCACCTGTCGGACATTCTGGTAGAGCAGGTCTTCGAAAACAGCGCGTTCCCGCTTGAACCCGGTTGTATTGACGTTTGCCAGGTTGTTCGATATCACGCTCATCCGCGTGTTTTGCGCGTCGAGGCCTGTTTTGGCTACCCACATTGATGCATCCATGAACCTGTTCCTTGTAGTTAGGTGCTGCTTAATTCATTACGTGCTGCGTTCTGCGTGCGGCGCGATGCTGTGCATCACAAAAGCGGATCAACCACCCTTCATCATCGAGGCCCCGGCTTCATCCAGAGTGCTGCCTTCCTTGATGAATTTCATTCTTGACTCAAAGGTGCGCGTGAAGTCCATCAGCCTGACCATGGCGTCAAATGGCGTCACGTTGCTTCCTTCCAGCGTGCCGTTGGTGATCGATGGTGCGGTGTTGCTTGGCTTGATATCTGCGCCGCCGGCGGTCTGGTCACCGGCGACCTTGAACAGACCGTCTTCACGTCGTTCAAGTCCTGTGCCGGTGGATTCCCGCAGCATTAACTTGCCGACCAGAACTGAAGTGCCGGGCTTCGTCCGGTCCGGCGCATGGGCGTAGACCGAGCCGTCACCGGCTATTTCGATGGAGTAGCCCGGCGGCACGTTCAAGGGGCCGCTCGGCCCGCGAACGGCCTGTCCTGTTCCTATTTCCAGTTGACCGGCGTTGTTCACGCGCATGTCACCCCGGCGGGTAAAGGCCAGGTCGCCGTTGGAGGCCGTCACACCCAGAACGGTATTGCCGTTCATGGCGATATCCAGCGGATTGCCGGTGACCATCTTGGGGCCCGCCGTCAGTGAAACGCGATCGATTCCAGTCGTGGTGGGCTCGAAGCGCGTATCAAATCCCGGCCCTTCGATCTTCAGCGATTTCGTGGCGATGGCAAAGCTTCGTTTGAACCCGGTCGTGGAAAGATTGGCCAGTTCATTGGTCAACTGCAGGCGCGGCAGTGTCGCGTCGAGGTTGCCATTCAATGCGGTGTAGACAAATCGGTCCATGGTCGGGGTTCTCTGGTTACCTGATCAATTCAGCTTTACGAGCGAATCTGAATGATGGTTTGCGTCAAGGATGTATTGGTTTCAATTGCCTTGGCGGAAGCCTGAAAGTTTCGTTGGCCGGTAATCAGGTCGACCAGCTCCTGCGTCAAGTCAACGTTAGCCCGCTCGGTCGCGCCGGCTCGAATGGTTCCGAAGCCCGCGCTGCCAGCTTCACCCAGGGTCGGGGATCCAGAAGACGAAGTGGAGTAAAAGCTGCTGTCTCCGATCTGCCTCAATCCGGTCGGGTTCGAGAAGTTCACCAGGGCGATTTTGCCCAGTGATTTCTGTGCGCCATTCGAGTAGCTGGCATTGACCAGGCCGTCGTCGCCGATATTGACCCCGATCAGGTC
>CANIIN010000271.1 GCA_947467405.1 Betaproteobacteria bacterium
CGTCCTCGGCGGTCTTCACGTCGAGGAATTCCTCGATGTCGGCGCCGGCGATGAACCCGGTCGTCTTGCCCGAGCGGATGATGAGCGCGCGCGGCCGCAGCGTGGCAATGTCGTCGAGGGCGTTGTCCATTTCCGCCAGCACTTCGCCGGACAGCGTATTGGTCGATGCGCCGGCGCGGTCGATGACCAGCCAGACGATGTTGTCGGTATCGCTTTCGATGCGCCAGTGTTTGTATCGGGTGCTCATCTTATGTTCCTTTTGCCGCAAGTTCCTGGATTCCCGCTTCTGCTGGAATGACAAAACTAAACCGTCGATTCCTCAGACTCCGTCATTCCCGCGAAGGCGGGAATCCAGAACGGTGGTGAAAGTTCAGACTATGTCGCCAAACAGGTCACGCCATTCGGGGTTGGTCTTTTCGATCAATCTAAGCTTCCAACTTCTGTTCCATTTCTTAATCTGCTTCTCTCGAGTGATGGCTGCTTCCATGCTGCTATGCATCTCGAAAAAGACCAATTTGTGAACATGGTACTGATTGGTAAAACCCTTGATGAGGTCCTGTTTGTGCTCATAGACCCGTTTGACGACATCACTCGTTACGCCAACATATAAGGTCCCGTTTCTTCCGCTTGCAAGGATGTACGTGCATGGTTGCTTTGCCATTTTTCTGGATTCCCGCCTTCGCGGGAATGACGGAATTGGGCTTGGTTATGTAGTGGATCGGTAGTTGCAGATCGGTTAAGCGGGTTCAATCGTTACAAAGATTCGACCAGCATGGCGCCGCCCAGGCCGCCGCCGATGCAGATGGAGGCGATGCCCTTTTTGTTGGCGCCGGCGCGTTTCAGCACGTGCAGGAGGTGCAGCACGATGCGCGTGCCGGAGGCGCCGACCGGGTGGCCCAATGCGATGGCGCCGCCATCGACGTTGAGTTTGCTCATGTCCAGCTCGCCGAGCGCGCCGTCCGCACCGAGTTCGTCGCGGCAGTAGGCATCGTTCTTCCACGCCTCGATGCAGCCCAGCACCTGCGCGGCGAAGGCTTCGTTGATTTCCCAGGCGTCCAGGTCGTTCAGCGCGAGGTGGTGGCGCTGCAGGATCGGCGTCGCGGCGTGCACGGGGCCCAAGCCCATCTGCGCCGGGTCGAGGCCGGCCCATTGCGAGTCGTGGATGATGCCGATGGGCACAAGGCCATGGCGCTTCACCGCCTCTTCGGTGGCCAGCAGCACCCAGGCGCCGCCGTCGGTGATCTGCGATGAATTGCCGGCGGTGATGCTGCCGACCTTGCGGTCGAAGAACGGTTTCAGCTTGCCGAGGTTGGCCGCGGTGGAATCCTCGCGCACGCCGTCGTCGTCCTTGTAGAGTTTTCCCTTGGCGTCGAACAACGGGGAGATCTCTGCGTGCAGGCCGTCATGCGCTGCGCTGAAGCGTCCGGCCTTCTGCGAGGCGATGACGCGCGCATGGCTGCCGGCCGAGAATTCATCCATGCGCTGGCGGCTGATGGTAAAGCGGTGCGCGAGGTTCTCGGCGGTCTGGCCCATCAGGAGGCCGCAGATCGGATCGGTCAGGCCGCGCATCAGGCCGATCACCGGGTTCAGCAGTTCGGACGGACTCAGTTTCAGGAACATGGCGGCCTTTTGCATGGGCGTGCGCGCCGCCATGAACTGCGAGAACCACATCACCATGCGATCGGAATACAAGAGCGGTGCGCGCGACAGCGCGTCCACGCCGCCGGCGAGGATGAGGTCGCCGCGGCCGGCTTGCATATTGGCGATGGCGGAATCGATGGACTGCATGCCCGAGGCGCAGTTGCGCATCACCGTCCAGCCCGGCACCTTCAGGCCGCAACCCATGCGCAGCGCGGCGACGCGGCCGATGTTGACTTCGTCCACCGAGGGTGACGCGCAGCCAAGGATGACTTCATCCAGTTCACTGGGCTCGAAGGGCTGGCGCGACAGCAGCACCTTGCCGGCCCCGGCGGCCATGTCGCTGGCGGCGAACGGCCCGGGGCGATTGCGCGATTTCAGGAATGGCGTGCGGACGCCATCGACGATGTAAACGGGTTTGTTCATGCTTGGCTCCGAAGGGCGTCTGCCGCGGATGAACGCGGATAAAGGCGATTCACGAACTGCCGGCCGCGGATGAACGCGGAAAACGCGGATAAAAGCGATCTTGCAAAAGAGAGCATGGTCGTCGTGTCCAGTGAGATTCCAAGAACCTGAAAGACCCGAATGAATCTGTTTTGATTTTAATCCGCGTTTTCCGCGTTCGTCCGCGGCGTGCTGTTCTTATGCCGCTTCGCGATGCACAACAGGTTTGACGTTCTCCGAGCGCCCGAAGTCCGGCGGAAAATCGTCCACGCGAACCACCTCATTGCGCAGTTTGATGAATTCCTGCAGCGCAGAGGCTTCGTCCGCCGTGATGACTTTTGCCGCCATGGCCGACTGCACCAGCGCGTCGCCGTCCCCGGCGGGAATGGCCTTCGCCTTCACGGCGGCACGGATCTTCTGCTCGATGGCTTCGGTCTGGATGGCGCCTTTGAGCGCCGCTTCCAGGATCGCGATGGGTTCGCTCATGTCGGTCGGCACGTACATGCCTTCGGTGAGGCGGTCGCGCGTGGCCGACGGCGCGATCAAGAGGCGCGCTACCTTGTGGCCAAGATTGTCGGACGGGTGCTGGAACGGCCGGCCGAACGGATAGACGATTCTCCACAGGATGGTGGCGATGAACGGGTTGGGGAAGTTGGCCAGCAGTCCGTCGATGGCCTTGCGCGCGTCGAACAGCGCCGTTTCAATGGACCAGTCCACCAGCGGCAGGTCCTCTACCGGGCAGCCGTCTTCATGCCAGCGCTTCAGCGTACAGGACGACAGGTACAGCAGCGACAGCACATCGCCAAGCCTTGCCGACATCTTTTCCTTCCGCTTCAGGTCGCCGCCCATGAACAGCATGCAGAAGTCAGCCAGCATGGCGAAGTCGGTGGCCAGGCGGGTGAGCTTCTGGAAATGCCGCCTGGTGTGGTCGGTGGTGGGCGCGGCGACGAAGCGCGCACCGGTCAGGCCGAGGATGAGCGAGCGCGCCACCATCGACAGGGTGAAGCGCATGTGGCCGAACAGCGCCACGTCGAAGTCGCGCGAGGCCTTGGCTTCGTCCTTCTCGTTCACGGCGGCCATTTCCTTCAGCACCCAGGGGTGGCAGCGGATGGCGCCCTGGCCGAACAGGATCAGGCTGCGCGTGAGGATGTTGGCGCCTTCGACGGTGATCGCAATCGGGATCTGCTGGTAGGCGCGGCCCATGAAGTTGTTGGGGCCGAGGCAGATGCCCTTGCCGCCCTGGATGTCCATGGCGTCGTTCAAGGCGATGCGCGCGCGCTCGGTGACGTGGTACTTGACGATGGCTGACAGCACCGAGGGCTTTTCGCCAAGATCCACGGCGCAGGCGGTCATGCGCCGCGCCGCATCCATCATGTAGAGATGGCCGCCGATGCGCGCCAACGGCTCCTCGATGCCCTCGAACTTGCCGATGGCCATCTTGAACTGGCTGCGCACCCGCGCGTAGGCGCCGGTGGCGCGTGCCGCGAGCTTGGCCATGCCGGTGTTGGACGAGGGCAGCGAGATGGAGCGGCCCGCAGCGAGACACTCCATCAGCATGCGCCAACCCTGGCCGGCCATCTTCGGTCCGCCGATGATCCAGTCGATGGGCATGAACACGTCCGTGCCCCAGTTCGGGCCGTTCTGGAAGACGGCGTTGAGCGGATGGTGGCGGCGCCCGATGTTCACGCCCGGCGTGCTGGTGGGGATGAGCGCGCACGTGATGCCGATCTCGCCGGTCACCGGATCGCGCCGGTCGTCGAACTCGGCGCCAAGCAGTCGCTCCGGGTCCTGCAGCCGGAACGCCAGGCCGAGAAGCGTCGCGATCGGTCCCAACGTGATGTAGCGCTTCTCCCAGGTGACGCGCATGCCCAGTATTTCGCGGGCTACACCGTTTTCTAGCCACTGACCCTTGCAGACGATGCCGACGTCGGGCATCGATGCCGCGTCCGATCCGGCGTGCGGGTTGGTGAGTGCGAAGCACGGAATCTCCAGCCCCTTGGCGAGGCGCGGCAGGTAGTGGTCCTTCTGCGCGTCGGTGCCGTAGTGCAGCAGCAGTTCGGCCGGCCCGAGCGAGTTGGGCACCATCACCGACACGGCGGCGGCGCTGCAGCGCGTGGAGAGTTTTTGCACTACCTGAGAATGGGCATAGGCGGAGAATTCGAGGCCGCCATACTTCTTCGGGATGATCATGCCGAGGAAGCCCTTGTCCTTGATGAACTGCCAGGATTCGGGCGACAGGTCCTGATAGACCTCGGTGGTCTCCCAGTCGTGCGTCATGGCGCAAAGCTGGTCGGTCTCGTTGTCGAGGAAGGACTTTTCCTCGGCGCTCAGTTTGGGCGCGGGGTAGGCGAGCAGCTTGTTCCAGTCCGGCTTGCCGGAGAACAGGTCGCCGTCCCACCACACCGTGCCGGCGTCGATGGCCTCGCGCTCGGTCTGCGACATGGGCGGCAGGATGCGGCGGTACCACGCCAGCAGGCGGTTGCTGATCACGGCGCGGCGCAGCGGCTCGAACTTGAGGATGACGGCCACGACGAAGAAGGCGATGTCGATGCCCAGCATCAGCGGATGGATGCCGGCTTCCGTCACGGTGAAGGTGGTGAGCTGGTAGAAGAACGCGGCGCCGAAGACGGTCCACATCCAACCCGGCGCCGCCGTGTAGGCCAGTGCGCCGACCGCGATGAGCGATGCGATCAGGAATA